>JAUZEX010000696.1 GCA_030838815.1 Actinomycetota bacterium | reverse complement strand
TAGAGGCGCCGGACGAGCAGCAGTTCGGTGAGGAACGCGAACACCGCTCCGGTCCCTGCTCCAACGGCGAGCGTCAGGGCGAAGACCGGCCACGAGGACGCCGCGCCCATGTGCGTGCCCACCTCGTAGCCGACGTAGGCACCGACAGTGAGAAAGGCGCCGTGGGCGAAGTTCAGCACCCGCATCAGCCCGTAGATGAGCGAGAGGCCCGAAGCGACAAGGAAGTACAGCCCTCCCAGGCCCAGCCCCGTCACGGCCAGGAGGACGACGGTGCTCACGCAGCCACCTCTCGGTGCACGCCCAGGAGGCGCCGCACCAGGCTCATGTCGGCGAACAGCGCGGCCGCGGTGCCGGTGTGAACGACCCGGCCCTCGGCCATCACCACGACATCGTGGGCGAGGCGGGCGACGACCCGAAGGTCCTGCTCGACGAGCAGCATCGGCACCCGTTGGGCGGCGACGGCGAGTGCGTCGGCCACTTCGCCGACGACGCGGGGCGCGAGCCCTTTCGTGGGCTCGTCGACCAGCAACAGCCGGTTGTCGTTGAGCAGCGCCCGGGCCAGGGCGAGCATCTGCTGCTGACCACCGGAGAGGGTGCCGGCCAGCTGTCGGCCGCGGCTGCGCAAGTCGGGGAACAGCTGGTCGACGACGTCGTAGCGGGGGCGATCGGTCCGGAGGGCGAGCTGCAGGTTCTCGGCCACGGTGAGCCTGGCGAACACTTCCCGGTCCTCCGGCACATAGCCCACGCCGTGGGCGACGATGCGATGGGTTGGCTCGGCGTCGATCCTCGCTCCGCTGCCGAGCAGCACCTCGCCCCGTCGATGGACCAGCCCGAGCACGGCCTTGAGCGTGGTCGTCTTGCCGACACCGTTGCGTCCGAGCAGTGCGGTGACGCCGGTCGCCGCCACATCGAAGGCCACGTCGTGCAAGATCTGCTGTCCTCCGATGAAGGCGTCCAGCCCGCGTACGGACAGGACGTTCATACCAGCTCCCCGAGATACGTACGCTGCACGACCGGGTCGGCCATGATCGCATCCGGCGTGTCGCAGCCGAGCAGCCGGCCGTGGTGCAGCACCGCCACCCGGTCGACCAGCCCGAGCAGGACGTCGAGGTGGTGCTCGACCATCAGCACGGTCCACCCCTGCTCGTCGTGCATCCGCCGGATCAGCTCGACGAGGCCGGGCACGTCGGCCGACGCCACGCCGGCCATGGGCTCGTCGAGCAGGACAATGCGGGGCCGGCTCCCGAGGAGCATGGCGATCTCCAGCTTGCGCTTGTCGCCATGCGGGAGTTGCCCGGCGTCGGTGCCGGCCCGCCGCTCCAGGCCGACGTCGGCCAGCCGGGCGCGAGCGAATTCCGTCGCCTCGTCGTCACGGCGGGGTCGGCGCACAATGCTCAGCGCGCCGCGGCGGCTCGCCTGAGCCGCCAACCGGACGTTTTCGAGAACGCTCAGCGCGGGGAACACACTCGACGTCTGGAACGTCCGGCCCAACCCGGCGCGGGCCCGTCGCGTGGCCGACTGCCCGGTCACCTCCCGGCCGGCGAGCCAGACCCGTCCTGACGTCGGGCGATGCAGGCCGGATAGCAGGTTGAACAGCGTGGTCTTCCCGGCCCCGTTCGGTCCGATGACGCCGAGCAGCTCGCCCGGCGCCACCGACAGGTCGATGCCGTCGACGATGTGCACGCCGCCGATCACCAGCCGCAGCGCTGAAGTGACGACGGCGGGGGTGCGCTGGTGGTCCAGCGCAACGTCGGCCCCGCCGGAGACCTGCGCCTCCAAAGCGTGCGCTGGCAGGCTCACGTTCCGGGCGGGGCAGTCGTTGCGGCCGGGATCACCTTTCCCAGCTTCGGTTCCCAGCTCGTGCCCTGGGGGACGAGCGTGGCCTGGAACATGGGCTGCAGCATGGCGTGGTCGCCGGCACGAATGGTCTGCGAACCCTTCGGCGCGTCGAACGTCCACCCCTCCAGCGCCCTGATCATGTTGTCGACATTGTCGCCACCCGCTCCCTCGACGGCGTGCACGATCATCTGCGCCGCGACGAACCCGTCGGGCGAGAAGAGATCAGGCGACGACCCTGCCTTCTGGATGGCGGTGATCATGGCGGTGTCAACCGGATTGTCCGTCGCCTGCGGGAAGTAGTAGCTCAGGAAACTGATCTTCTCGGCGGCCGAGCCGTAGGCGGAGAAGGACGCGGCGTTGCCCAGGCCGGTGACGACCGTCGTCGACGAGAGCACCTTCTGCTGATCGAGGGCCTGCCACATCGGCAGGGTGGTTGCGCCGGCCCAGGCGACGAAGACGAGATCGGCCTTCGCCTGCGCCGCCTGGCGTGCGAAGGGCGTGAAGTCGGTGGCCGTCCCGGGCACCAGCACCTGCGACACCTGCGCCCCCTTGGCGCCGAGGATCGCCTTCACCGCCGCGGCGTTGCCCTGGCCGAACGTGGAATCCTGAGCGAAGACCAGCACGTTCTTCCCCGCCGGGTCGTCGATGAACGTCCCCGCGGTCGCCACGTCCTGGTACGTCTGGCGTCCGGAACGGAAGACGTACCGGTTCATCCCGGTGATCTTGTCGGTCGCGGCAGGCCCGCTGATGTAGAGAACCTTGTTCTGCGCCGCCAACGGCCCGAGCTGCGTGGCGATCCCGGAGTCGGCCGTACCGGCGACGATCCTGTACCCGGCGCCGATGTACTGCTTGGCGGCGTCCGTGGCCTTGGCCGGGTCACCGGCGTCGTCGGCGTACGTGACGTCGATCTTGTGGCCACCCGCCTTACCGCTGCCGTGTGTCGCGTAGTCCAGCCCGGCTGTGAAGCCGTCCACGTAGTTCTTTCCGTAGGCCGCGAGCAGGCCCGTCCTCGAATACACGACCGCCACCTTCACCGAGGACGAGTCGGCCCCCGCATTGTTGCCGCCACATCCGGCGACGAGCATCGCCGTGACCGCCGCCAGCGAGGCGACGGCCCACCGTTGCATCCTCATGAGCGGTCCTTTCGCTGGACCAGCCAGCATCGCGGACGTCGGCTCAAGCAACAGAGTGGGCGCTGCAATGGGACGGTTTCAAGTCGGCGTGCGGAATTCTCGGAATCCGCGACGTGGGCCGGCCAAGCTTCGCGACATCCGCGAACCGGCGAGGCGGGAGCTTGCGCCGCTCGTGGGTGCCGGCTACAGCGTGGCCGAGCCCCTGACCGTCCGCCCGCCGAGGGCTGATGTCACCCCTTCGGTTCGGGGAGGTCCGCCCGGAGAAGTCCGGCGCCCCGGCCTTGGAGGGTGCGGCTTTCCGCCTGGGTCAGGCGGTAGAGGGCGTCGGCTCGCTCGTCGCGGTGATGGGTCTTGACCCACTCGTCGTCGAGAAACCGGTAGGGCATCTCCATCACCTTCGGGCGGAAGGAGCGGGCCAGGGCGTTGACGTCGTCGATCCCGAGCTTGCCCCGGGTCGTGGTCCACAGCGCCGACTTGGGCGGCAGCGAGGTGGACCCCGGCCGGATTGGCCCGCTGGTGGTGGTGAACTCGTCGTCGACGAGCACCGAGTAGGGAATGAGTGACTCCATGTGGCGGGGCAGATCGGAGTACCGGGCCATCGTGTACTCGTGGCTCTGCTGCTGGCCGTAGGAGATGTAGCCCAGCATTTCCCCGAGGGCGTCCCGGGCGTACTCGTCGTTGAACAACGGCCGGAACTCCTGGACGCGTTCGTCGAGCGTGAACCAGTCGTCCTGGTCGTAGATGCCGGCGACGTGGGCCAGGTCCCGGGGCAGCGAGTAGTAGACGAGCGCCCCGGCGTCGAGCATCTGGTCCCGGGTCCAGGTGGCGAAGACCTTCCACAGCTCGTTGGTCGCCGACCGCAGCACGTCCCGCATGTCCTCGAACGTCGCGGCCAGCTCGTCGGCCGAGCCCATGCCGACCGGCTTGAACCCGTCGCAGAGGTAGTCGGAGGTGTACAGACCGATGGCCACCACGTTGGTGGCGTCGTAGGCCGGTTCGGCCTCGAACATCGACCAGTCGTCCAGCATCGTGAAATGCGTGTCCTTGAGGACGACAGGTATGACCAGGTTGGCGTAGGGCACGCTGCTGGCTACGCCGTCGAGCCAGGGGAAGTCGCCCTCGGCGAGGTTGAGGAAGAACCGCACCATCATCTCGTTGCCGCCGACCTTGTAGGGGCCCTCGTTCTGGATCCCGGGGCGGGACTCGCAATGGGCCAGGAGGGCGTACTGGGCGGCGGTGGCGATGAACTGGGCCACCGCCGTCTGGAGGCGGTCGCCGGGCTGGCAGCCGATCGCGTCGGACTCGAAGACCTGCAGCTGGCGCTCGGGGAAGACCTGGCTGCGGTTCCCGAAGTCGCCGGTGGTGAGGTGGGCGTCGGACCGGTGGTAGGCCAGCATGAAGCGCTTCCAGAAGCTGAGGACGGTGAGCGCGTCGTCGACGGCGTCGGTGGGCCGGACGACGCCGAGGTCCATCAGGTACTCCCGGCCGAGGAGGTAGAAGTTGTGGAGGCACCAGCCGATGGGTGTGCTCATCAGCGCCGTGCAGCTCTCACGGGCGCGGTCGCCCAGCTCCTCGGCCGGCATGACCTCCTCGATCCGGCGCAAGAGCTCGGGGTAGCGGTAGTAGGCGTTGAGGTAGCTCAGCATCATGTAGGCCGGCACCGGGAACAG
>JAUZEX010000676.1 GCA_030838815.1 Actinomycetota bacterium | reverse complement strand
GCCGGGCTGCGGGCGGCCGACTGCGGCATCGGCGTCCACGCCCCGGGCGACGAGGTCCCCTGGGGCGCCGACATCATCGCCACCGGCCTCCACGACGCCGCCTTCCTCGTCGAGGCCTGCACCGGCGCCCGGGCCGCCAGCCTGTGGAGCGCCCGGACCGCCACGCTGGGGGCGAGCCTGGCCGCCTTCCTGGCCTTCCGGCCGCTCCCCGGCACCGGTCTGCGGGTCGGCACCGCCGTCAACGGCGCCGCCCTCGTCACCATGGCCGGCAGTACCAGGGCCGCCATGGCGCTGGCCCAGCGGCCTCGGGCCCTTCCCCGCGATCCGACGCCATGGCACGCCCTCGAACCGCAGGCCGTGCTGGAGCAGACCGGCTCCTCGCCGGACGGGCTGAGCGCCGACGAGGCGGCCCGCCGCCGGCCGGCCCGCAAGGGCGAGGTACCCGCCGTGCTCCGGCTGGGCCGCGACATGGCCGACGAGCTGGTGAACCCGTTGACCCCGATCCTGGCCATTGGGGCCGGGCTGTCGCTGGTGACGGGGGCCCCCGTCGACGCCGCCATGGTCGGCGGGGTGGTGGCCCTCAACGCGGTCATCGGCGGGGTGCAGCAGTTCCGGGCCGACCAGGCCTTCGCCGCCCTCCAGCGGGTCGGCGCCCGGCGGGCCACCGTCCGCCGGGAGGGGCAGGAGACCGTTGTCGACGCCGAACGGCTCGTCCCCGGCGACGTCGTGCGGCTCCGGGCCGGCGACGCCGTCCCGGCGGACCTGCGGATCCTGACCGCCGAGTGGCTGGAGGTCGACGAGTCGAGCCTGACCGGCGAGTCGCTGCCGGTGGCCAAGGCCGCCGAGCCGACCTTCGCCCTGACGCTGGCCGACCGCACTTCGATGCTCTACGACGGCTCGTCGGTCGCCGCCGGCGAAGCGCTGGCGGTGGTCGTGGCCACGGGCGCGGCCACCGAGGCCCGGCGGGCGGTGGCGGCCGGCCAGGAGGCGCCGGCCACCGGCGTCGAGGCCCGGCTCCAGCACCTGACCGCCCTCACCATTCCGATCTCCATCGGCGCCGGCGCCGTCACCGTGGCCGCCGGCCTCCTCCGGCGCCAGCCGTTCGGCGAGTTGGCCGCCGGTGCCGTCAGCCTGGCGGTGGCCGCCGTGCCGGAGGGCCTGCCGCTGCTGTCGAGCGTGGCCCAGCTGTCGGCCGCCCGGCGGCTGGCCCACCACGGCATCCTCGTCCGCAACCCCCGGGCCATCGAGGCGCTGGGCCGGGTGCAGGTCATGTGCGTCGACAAGACGGGCACGGTCACCGAGGGGCGCCTGTCGCTCTCCTGCGTCGCCCTCGGCGATGGCACCGAGGAGCAGCTGGAAGGGCTGTCGGAACCCGGACGGCGCCTACTGCGGGCCGGTGTGCGGGCCACCCCGAAGCCGCCGTCGGGCGGCCGGCTGCCCCATCCCACCGACACCGCGGTCGTCGAAGGGGGGCAACGGGCCGGAATCGACGCCCGCCACGGCAACAACGACTGGGAGCGGATCGACGAGATGCCGTTCGAGCCGGGCCGGGGCTTCCACGCCACGCTCGGACAGCGGGCCGGAAGTCTGATCCTGTCGGTCAAGGGCGCCCCCGAGATCGTGCTGCCCCGCTGCGCCCGCTGGGCCAACGGCTCGGTGGAGGAGCCGTTCACCGATGAGGTCCGGGCCCGGGCCGCCGAGACGCTCCAGGGGCTGACCCGGCGGGGGCTGCGGGTGCTGTGCGTCGCCCGCCGGCTGGCCACGGAGCGGCGTGACCTCGACGACGAGCGGGTCAGGAACCTGACCTTCCTCGGCTTCCTGGCCATCGCCGACCCGGTCCGGCCCACCGCCGCCGAGGCGGTACGCGATCTGCGTGCGGCCGGCGTGGCGGTGGTCATGATCACCGGCGACCATCCGAGCACGGCCGAGGGCATCGCCTCCGAGCTCGGCCTCCTCAACGGGCATCCGACGGTCACCGGGGCCGAGCTCGACGAGTTCGACGACGACGAGCTCGCCGCCCGCCTGCCCGGCGTCGCCGTGTTCGCCCGGGTGACCCCGGCCCACAAGGTGCGCATCGTCCGGGCCCTCCAGCAGGCGGGCTCGGTGGTGGCCATGACCGGCGACGGCGCCAACGACGCCCCCGCCATCCGGCTGGCCGACGTCGGCATCGCCCTCGGGGACCGCAGCACGGAGGCGGCCCGGGACGCCGCCGACCTCGTCGTCCTCGACGACCGCATCGAGGTGCTGGTCGACGCCGTGGCCGAGGGTCGGGGAATGTGGGTGTCGGTCCGGGATGCCGTGGCGCTCCTGGTGGGTGGCAACCTGGGCGAGATCGGCTTCACGGTCGGGGGCACGCTGCTCGGCGGCCAGACGCCGCTCAACCCCCGCCAGCTCCTGTTGGTGAACATGCTGACCGACGTGGCGCCGGCCATGGCCATCGCCGTGCAGCCCCCCGCCCGGCGCAGCTTCACCGAGCTGCTGCGGGAGGGGCCCGACGCCTCCCTCGGCTCGGCCCTCGATCAGGCCATCGTCTGGCGGGCGGTCTGCACCGGCACGGCCGCCACCGGCGCCTGGCTGGTCGGACGGGCGACGGGGACGCCGGCCCGGGCCCGCACCGTCGGCCTCGCCGCCCTGGTCGGTACCCAGCTCGGCCAGACCCTCGCCACCGGCCGTCCGAGCCCGGCCACGGTGGCGGCCGTCGTCGGATCGGGGGCGCTGCTGGTGGTCGTGGTCCAGACGCCCGGAATCAGCCACCTGTTCGGCTGCAGGCCGATCGGCCCCCTCGGCTGGGGGACGGCGGCCGTGGCGTCGGCGGCGGGGACGGGCGCGGCGCTCGTCCTGCCCCGATTGTGGGCGCGGCGGTCCGGGGCGCTAGACGGTCAGCAGCGCCGGTCGGACCTGGCGGATGATGGCCTTGATGGCGAGTTCGGCGAGCAACACGAACGCCGAGATCAGAAGGGACTCCAGCAAACCGGTCATGGGCAACCCTCGTTGGGGAAGTGAGCGCTGAGGGATCCTGCACGGCAATCTTGGGCGCCCGAAGTGGCTGGTCCGTTCGGCGGGGACCACGCGCGCCCCGCGTGAAGATGAATTCTTTCTGAAGCTCCCTCTGACCTGCTCCGGCCCCGAACAGTCCTAGCGACCGACGGCGGCCCATGCTTCGTCGTCGGTCAGGTCGATGCCCCGGTTGAAGAGGTCCGTGGCGGCCCGTTTGGCCGGGCTGTAGCGGGCGGCGTCGCCCATCACCACCGGGAAGTCCTCCCGGCAGGAGTCGACGACGTCCAGGATTCTGTCCAGTGCGGCCTGAGGCAGGCGCCGGCGGCGGCCGGCGAAGGCCACCCAGGCGGCGAGGACGTCGGGCACGAGACCGAGGTCGGGCTCGTCCAGGCTGACCCGGACCGGGAAGTGGTCGAGGAGGCACAGGCCGGCCAGCGTCGGGCTCCACCGCAGCGGATCGCCGTCGCCGTAGTCGCAGCGGTAGGCGATCAGGCTGTGGCAGATGGTCACCGCCGCCGGCTCCGACAGCAGGCCGGCCGCTTCCGCCGAGCCGAGGAACTCGGCCACCAGCCAGTCCCGGCCTTCGGCGTCGAGCTCCTCCACGCCCACCGCCGCGGCCGGCGGCATCGTGTTGAGCCGAGAGGCGAGCAGCGCCCGGATCTCGCTCAGGGTGCGGCCCTCGGTCCCGGCGTTGTCGGCGAAGTCCGTGGCCACCAGAGCATCGGCCAGGCGGGCCGCGACCTCGGGCAGCGACGCCGGGCGGAGGCCGATACCGTCCCCCTCGGCCTCCCGCCACCGGGCCAGGGTCTGGGCCAGCGGAGCGGCCGGGTAGGCATCCTTGGCGATGCCCCGCTCGGTGTGGTCGACGAGGACGCAGATCGAGTGGCCGGGGTCGTCGGGGATCCCGGGGTAATAGAAGCCGACGATGACGATCTCCTGATCGCCGTAGACATCGCTGCCGATCCAGGCCTCGGTCGGAACAGCGGTGCCGGCCACGCCGGACCAGGCGGGCGGAGCGATCCCGTCCTGCTCCAGGGCGGCAGCGGCGGTGCGGGCCCGCGTCGCCACCCGGGTCGGGCCGACCGACGCCAGCGCGGCCAGGACGGCCAGCCCCTCGGCGGTGCCGAGGTCGCCAGCGTGGCGGATCAGCGCGTCGGTGAAGGCGCCGGAGCCGCCAGCCCCGTCGGAACTGGCCGGCGAGCCGGATCCGTAGTCGCCGAACCCGGCCGGCAGCCCGTCCCACACGGCCAGCAGCCCGCTGCCCCAGACCTCGGCCGCCAACGGCGACTCGGCCCGCAGCAGTTGGCTCCGCGCCGAGCGGAGCACGCTGTCGAAGAGGCGGGAGATCACGGCCTCGCGCTGGGCGTCCTCGGCCGACGGAAAGGCCAGCGATTCGTCCCGCGTCGCCCGGCCCCTGCTCTTCCGAGGGACAGAAGAGTTCTTCCGAGAGACAGAGGAGCCCTTCCGGCTTCCGATCCCCATACCGCACCTCCACTCGCTCGGCTGTGTTCACTCGCCTTGCGGACGATACGGAAGGTGCCCCGTGAGGTGGTGGATCCCCGGAGAGTGGTTGCGGCGGTATGCCGGAGTTGCCCTTCGAGCCGAACTCAGTCCGCCCGCTGCTGGCGCAGGAGGTTGAGCGCCGAGCCGGCCTTGAACCAGGCGATGTGCTCCTCGGACATCGTGTGGGTGGCGGCGATCTCGTCGGTGGTGGCGTCGGAGTGGCGCAGCACGACCGTCACCGTCGAGCCGGGGGCCAGCCCGGCCAGGCCCAGGACGTCGACGACGTCGTCG
>JAUZEX010000286.1 GCA_030838815.1 Actinomycetota bacterium | reverse complement strand
GGGTGTAGATGGGGCCGGGGGCGACGGTGTTGATGCGCACGCCCCGGGGGCTGTACTCGGCGGTCCAGCCCCGGGTCAGCGCGGCCAGAGCGGCCTTGGTCGCGCCGTAGGCGGCGCTGCCGCCGGGCAGACCGAGACTGCCGGACATGCTGCCGATGTTGATGATGCTGCCCGTCCCCCTGGCCGCCATCCCGGGGGCGAAGGCGGCGACCAGGAAATACGGCGCCCGCACGTTGCTGGCGAACAACGAGTCGAACTGCTCGACCTTCAACTCCTCCGTCGGGCCGAACACGGAATGCCCGGCGTTGTTGACCAGGACGTCGATGTCGCCCACTTCGAGGGCCAGACGCTGAATGTCATCGGGGCTGTCCAGATTCGCAGCGATGAAACGGGCGTGCCCACCCGTCTCGGTGATCTCCCGGACCGTGTCCGCGCCCCGCTCCGCGTTGCGGCCCACCACGATCACCGAAAACCCGTCCTCGGCCAGCCGCTTGGCCACCGCCCGACCCAGTCCGGCCGTCCCCCCTGTCACCAGGGCGGCCAACGGAAGATCTCCTTGTTCAGCAGACATGGGTGCTCCCGATTCTGGGTCTCTTGCCAGACCGGTCTGTCTGGCATGGTGGTGAATCTAGACAGACTGGTCTGATAAAGTCAAGGCGTGTCCGAGAAAGGTCCGACGCCACAGGAGCGCAGCGCCGCCGCCCGGGCCCGGTTGATGGCCGCGGCCAGCGAGTTGTTCTACAAAGAGGGCGTCAGCGCGGTGGGGATCGAGCGGGTCCTGGAGCACGCCGGCGTGGCCAAGGCCACGCTCTACAGCGCCTTCGGCAGCAAGGAAGGCCTGGTCCGGGCGTATCTGCGGGCCCGGCACGCCTCCACCACCGAACGCATGGCCCGCGAGCTCGAAGCCCGCTACAAGACCCCCAAGGAACGCCTGATCGGGGTCTTCGAGGTGCAGGGCCTGTCCTTCACCGACCCCGATTTCCGCGGCTGCGCCTTTCTGAGCACCAACGCGCAGGTGCCACCCGGCTGGGTCGACGAGGAGACCAACGACTATCGGGCCTGGATCCACCAACTGTTCTTCGACCTCGCCCGACAGGCCGGAGCCAAAGACCCGAAGACCCTCGCAAAACAGCTCGTCGTGCTCTACGACGGCGCCGGTATCAGCGCCTGGATGGACCACGACCCCAGCGCCGAAACCACCGCCCGCACCGTCGCCGCGGCACTCGTCGACGCCGCCGTTCCCGGCTGAGCGCCACTCCTCGACATTCGTCTCGCGCTGATCGGCGAGGCTCAGGAAGAACGGGCCGATCGACTCGATGGCGCCGACATCATTCACGACCGGTCGGCGGCTGTCTGGATGAATCGTACGACCTCACTCGGGTGCGACACCATGGCCACGTGGCTCGAGTGGACCTCGACCGTGTCGGCGTCCATCCGCTTGGCGAACTGGCGCTGGGCTTCCGGCGGGAGGGCTTCATCGTTGGTCGCGACCAGGTACCAGGCGGGGCGCGACTTCCAGGCCGGCTCCTCCATCACGTCGGTGAACGCGCCGGCGGCCAGCGGCTGCTGGACGGCGAACATCACCCTTGCCCTGGCGGCGTCGACGTCGGCGGCGAAGTGGTTGGTGAAGTCGTCCTCGGAGAGCCAGACGTAGCCGCGGTCGTCGACGAACTGGTGGGCCAGCGCGGGCGGGACCGGGCCCTGGGAGAGGAGCGCGCCGAGCGACTCGCCCTGGTCGAGAGCAAAGGCGGCGACATAGACGAGACCGACGACGTTCGGGGCGTCCGCACCAAGGGCGGTCATGATCTGGCCGCCGTAGGAGTGGCCGGCGACGATCGTGGGGCCGTCCTGCAGGGCGAGGACCTGCCGGAGCCGGGCGACGTCGTCGGCCAGCGAGCTCAGCGGGAACTGCGGTGCGGTCACTTTGTAGCCGTCCGCCTGCAGGCCTTCTATGACCCCGCTCCAACTGGAGCCGTCAGCCCAGGCGCCGTGGACAAGGAGGATGTTGGGGAGAGGACTCATCGCAGGTGCTCCTTTGGCCGGGGTTCCGGACGCCACCGGAACCGTGTCGATACCGCCCCGTGCCACTCTCGACCGTGGAGCGCCGAGTGAACATCGCGTGCCTGTGCCATTTCTCCCGGTCGTCGGCGATCTCCACGGCCGCCGGTCATGGTTGGGTCCCGCGGTAGTCGGTCGCTCGGAAGCACCCGTGGATGTGGTCGTTGACCACGCCGACGTTCTGCATGAACGCGTACACACTGGTGGGCCCGACGAAGCGGTACCCCTGAGATTTCAACTGCTTGGCGAACGCGTCGGCCTGCGGCGTCGACTTGGGGAGGTCCGCGACGGACCGCGGTGCACGCTTGCGGGTGCTCTCGTAGGACTTGGCGAGCGCGGCAAGGCTCGGCGACGCGGACCTCATGGCGCGGGCGTTGTCGATGGTGGCCTGGATCTTGCCCCGGTTCCGGATGATCGACGGGTCCTGCAGCAGCCGGTCGACGTCCCGACCTGTCATCGCCGCGACCTTGGCGATGTCGAAGCCGTGGAAGGCCCTCCGGAACGCTTCCCGCTTGCCGAACACGATCGACCAGCTGAGCCCGACCTCGAACACGCCCAGGGTCAGCGCCTCGAACAGCGCCGGCTCGTCGTAGGTGCGGGTACCCCAGACCTCATCGTGGTAGCGGCCGAGCGCGGTATCGGTCGCTCCGGCCCAGGCACACCGCGGCGTCCCGCCGGAACCGATGATCACGTCGTTGCCCATCCGGCCGTACTCTCGACCAGGTGCGTCGGGCCGCACATCGCGTGTTTGTGCTATTTCTCGTGACGAGCCGCCAGCCTGGTGAGATCGACCCGCGAGTTGATGCCGAGCTTGGTGAACACACTGCGCAGATGGCCGTTGACGGTGTGGTGGGAGACGAACAGCCGGGCCGCTACTTCCCGATTGGTCAGTCCTTGCGCCACCAGCCGGGCCACGGCCAGCTCGGAATCGGTCAGGGCGGCCCAGCCGTGGCCCGGGCGCGGTGGCGCCACCAGCCGGCGCCGGACACCCAACGCCCGCAGCCGACCGCGCAACCGGCCGGCGTCCCAGGCCGCACCGGCGTCGGCGAAGAGGGACAGGGCGCGGCTGAAGACGGCGACCGTCTGGTTCGTGGCGCCGCTGTCAAGGGCGACGACACCGAGATCCTCGAGGGCGGCGGCGAGCGCCAGTGGCCGCGAGCCCCGTCCGAAGAGCTCGACGGCCTTCGAAAGCTTGGTGGGATCGTGATGCAGCACGCCGCTGGCGTGGGCGGCGGCCCCGGCGATCGAGGCGACGTCGGGGTTGAGTTCGGCCCGGCGGTGGGCGGCGGCGCAGGCTTCGACGGCCAGCTGGCGGTCCTGCGCGCCGAGGGCGATGTGGACCAGCCGTGCCTCGTCGGCGATGTCCATGGGGAAGAGCGGCACGATCGACCGGGGCTCGTCCTCGCCCTGGGTGCCGAGCCACCGGTGCGCCCCGGCGGTGTCGCCATCGGCCATCGCCTGGAGGGCGAGGATCCAGGCCGCGTGACCGCGAACGCTCGGCGCGGTCTGATCGATCATGACCCGGGCGATCTGGGCGACCTGACGTGATCGGCCTTTGTCGCCGAGATGCAGGGCGACGCGGCCGAGGGCGGCGACCCCGGCGGCGTCGAGGACGCTGACGACCTCGCCGGCCGCATCCGTCGGGTATCGCTCCTGGAGAACGACGGCGGCGTCGGCCAGGCGCCCCATCTGCAGCAACTGCCGGGCGT
>JAUZEX010000277.1 GCA_030838815.1 Actinomycetota bacterium | reverse complement strand
GGCGTTCAGGTCGATGACGTCCTTGTCGTCGGCCGCCATCGCCCGGGCCGGCCCGGCGTCGAGCGACGCCGCACGGTCGGCGCCCAGCTCTTCGTGGATGGCGTCGAGCTTGCGCCATTCGTCTTTGAGGTCGGCCGACAGCCACAGCATGCCGCCGACGCCGATGAGGGCCAGGCCGACCATCCCGCCAGAGACGATGTAAGGCATCTGGGCGGCCAGGATCGTCGTGCCCGAGATCCCGAGCCAGCCCACGAGGAGGGCCACGAACCCGACTGCGATCAGGACCCAGGCGCCGACCCGGTCCCACTGGGCCTTCACGTACGTCACGAGGGGCTTCATGCCGACTGCACCGCCTTCCGCCGGAGGAGGGTGGAGACCGCCGTGGCGACGAGGCCGCCCACGACGAGGAGCAGGTACGGGCCTGTCACCGACCCGGAGTGGATCGGCCGGCCGAGCGAAGCCGGGGTGGCCAACCGGGACGGGACCCGGCCCGTTCCCAGCGCCACCGTGCCGCTCCCGGCCGGGTCGCTGGCCGCGACCTGCGGTGCGGTGCCGTCCGACGAGAGGCCGGGCCCGCCGGACCCGAACCCGAAGGCCGGACCAGGGCCTCCGGTCGACGAGGCGATCGGTCCAGTCGTGAAGCCAGCGCCGACCGACCCACCGTCAACCGGCCCAGCCGGCGACGCCGTTCCCGGGGCCGTGCCCGGATCGGTCTCGGTGGTGGCGCCGGCGTTGGCGGCGGGCGCCGGGATCCCGGCCACGGCCGAGTTGGTGACGTAGGCCACCGCCTGGCCGAGCGCGACCTGGAACACGGTGGCCGGGCCGCCGTCGGGCGCGGTGCCCGTCTGGGTGATCATGAGCCCGGGGCTGACGACGCCCTCCGGCGTGTCGCTCTGGTGCAGGTAGGTGACCGTGATCCCCCGCTCCGACAGCGCCTTGCGCAGCGGGCTGGAGTCCGGCAGCGGGGCGTTCGTGCCCGCAACGGTGAAGCCCTTCTCGGTCAGGCCGACCGCCTGACCGGCGATCGAGACACCGGTGGCCGAGAAGTCGGCGGTGCGGACGGGCTCGGCCCCCGGGGCGCGCACCACGGACGCCGTGGCCGTGGCGTTGGCGATCCGGAGCGTGTCACCGATCGTGATCGGCTTCGTGTCCGACTGCGAGTTGGCCTTGACCGCCCCGGAGTCGTCCCGAGAGGCGGTACTCGTGGCCTTCCCGGCCAGCAGCGCGTTCTCGCCCGCCGACCCGCCGGAGGCGGCGGTGGCCGTCGACGACGCCTCTTCGCTGTGGGCCTTGAGGTCGTAACCGACCATCCCGGCGTTGTTGTCCGTCTTCGACGGGTACGACGTGGCGACGTAGAGCGGGTAGTTGCCGGGGTTGGGCAAACCGGTGAAACCGGCCACGAGGCCGGGCCCGGCCACGGCGGTCTCACCGGGGTAGGGCGCCGAGGCAAAGGCCGTCGACGTCCCGAGACCGTTCACCACCGCCTGTGCCACCGGTGCGCCGCCGTCGATGTAGTAGTCGACCGCGAACCGGCCCGGCGAGCCGAACAGCACCCGGAACGAACTGGCGCTGGCGATGGCCGAGAAGGCTCCGCTGTCGTCGGCGCCCGCCGCCTGCGGCCCGGCGACGGCGATCACACCTCCGGCGGCGGTGGCCGCCAGCGAGGCTCCCAGCAGGAGCCCACCGACCCGGCGGACAGGTCCCCTCCTCATCACTGTTCCCCCTCCTGCCGGTCGCCCGACTTCTACTGACACTTCACGTCCCCGTTGGTCGGAAGGATGTACTTGCCCTTCTCCACCACGAGCGGCGCGGCGCAGTTGACCTTCGGCGACGGCTTCTCCCGCACGAACGTGAGCGGCATCGTCAGCCCGCCGAGGGTGTCACCGTGGAACGAGGTCCACAGGCCCTCGAGAATCCCGGCCGAGGTCGTCGGGTCGGGCGAGTGCGACGCGGCCAGCTCGAACATCTTCCCCGCCGCCCAGCCACCCGAGTGGCCGCCGGCCGGTGCCCCACCGAAGAACTTGCCGAAGGCGTCCTGGAACTCCGCCGTGGCCGGCGTGTCGCCCTTGACCTCCGGGAACCAGCCGGCGACGGCCATCCCGCCTTCGACGTTCGGGTCGTCCTTGTCGCTGGCCAGATGGGCGCTGTAGGGCCAGGCGAACATCGGGTGGTAGCTCTGCCGGGCGCACGCCGCCGCGATCCGGTGCATGCTGGCCGAGTCGGAGGCGATGGCGATCACCTGGGCCCCGGCCCGCTGGGCGGAGAGGCACTCGGCGGTGTAGTCGGGCTGGGCGATCGAGATCTGGCCCCGGTACACGGCTTCGAAGCCCACTTCCTTGGCCCGGCCCTGGTCGTGCCACAGCTTGTCGGCCGCCCGGCACGTCACCGCCTCGGCGCAGGTCATCGAGCCGAACTTCGTCAGGCCCTTCGGTATCCAGCGCTGAGCCATGGCGGCGACCATCGACGACCAGTTCATGACGCCCTCGGGCGAGTAGGGGAAGTACATCGGGCTGTCGTAGAACCAGTCGCCGCAGGCGATCCCGCCCACGACCGGCACCCGCTTCTTGTTGACGTAGCCGACGGCGGTCTGACCGCCGAAGCAGTCGCCGTTGGCGACGAAGGCGATGACGCCCTTGTTCTCGACGAGATCCTGGTACAGCGCCTGCGTCCGAGCCGGATCGCCGCCGTCGTCGGCGATGATCTGCTTCACGGGATGGCCGTTGACGCCGCCCTTGGCGTTGACGGCCTTGACCCAGATCTGCACCCCTTCGGCGAACGTCTTGATCGGCGCCCCGGCCGGGCCGGAGTTGGTGCCGATGCTGCCGATGACGATCGGCTTGCCGTTGTTCGCCGCTGACGGACCGGCCGGTGTCGGCGCCCCGGGGGTCGGCGCGCCGGGCTTCGGCGCCGCCGCTGTGCCGC
>JAUZEX010000547.1 GCA_030838815.1 Actinomycetota bacterium | reverse complement strand
GACTCGCTGAGTCCCTCATGGACCCCTTCACAGCGTCGGAAGGGGCTGGGGTGCGGCGGCGGCCAGGCGACCGGTGCGGGACGCCCACCGCTCGAACACGATCGTGCCGAAAGGCGGAATGCTGGCGACGAAGGCGAGCAGTGTCGTGCGCGGGTCCCACCGCAACGGACCGCGCGCGAGGAGCGAGACCAGCAGGTAGCCGACGAAGATCGCGCCGTGTATCGGGCCGAAGACCTTGACGCCGATTTCGTTCCCGATCATGACGTACTTGAAGAACATGCCGACCAGGAGACCGGCCCAGGACACCGCCTCGGCCATGGCGAGCAGACGGAAGCGGCCGGCAGGACTGGTGAGCACGAAGCTCTCCCTTCGCAGGATGATCTGCCCCATTGTGGAGAACGACATCGCGCGCCGGGCCACCGGGGCATGAGAACGGCGAGCCGCCGATGCCCGCAGCAGGCAGCGTTGGACGCGTCCCTGACGGTCTTCCATTGCCAACCGAGCCCGAAACGGAAATGGCCGCCGCGACCCTTTCCGGGTCCGGCGGCCGGCTCTGTCGTCAGCGCTTGCGGCGGAACCGAGCCGCGGCGTCACGGGCCCGCTCCCGGTTACGCGGGTCGCTCGCCATGCGGCGCCCCTTTTCGGTGAGCGCCCTGCCCTTCGGGCTGCGCAGGAAGCCCTTGATCCGATTCAGCAGTCCAGCCACCGAGATCCTCCTCTGTCCGTTTTGCCCTACTAAGGGGGCGTACCCAACGCCGGGCATCCCCAATCAGGCGGCACCGAAATGACGCGCTCCTTGGGTTCGGGGTCGGGCCCGTCCGTGGCGACGACCAGTTCACCGGATTCGGAGATCTCCTCGTACAACGCCTCGGCTTGCCGGGTCACCGCGTCACGCTCCTCCCCCGGCATCGCCAGGAAGTCCGGATTCCGCAGGACCGGCGACGCCGATCAGATGGCCTTCAGGATCGGTGAACTGCCCGACCGCGAGATCGCCGCCGGTCGCCGGTTCGGGGCCCATCCGGCGCGTCCCGCCGAGGCTCTCGGCCTTCTTGAGCGCGGCCTCGACGTCGGGAACGCCCACGTAGAACAGAACCCGGGACTCATAGCCCGCTCCACCGCCGACACCGCCGTTGATACCGGCGGAACTTCCGTCCACGAACCCGTACTTCCCGGGCTGGGAAACCGCTTCCGTGGCCGCGTCGCCCAGGTGGAACTCCCATCCGAACAGGTCGGCGTAATAGCCACGTAGCTTCGCCGGATCGCTCCCGATAATCTCGAAATGCACCACAGGATGTCCCATGACTGGTCCTCTCCGCGCCGGGGTCGGCGCGCATGCCAGGGCGGCCCGGACGGGCGCCTCACAGCAAGAGGTCGGAGCGGTGGGACCGGTCTCGACATGTCGGCTGGTGCTGGCATCTGGTCGAAGCCGAACTGCGGGAGCCGTAGGGTTACTCCGGTACAGCCGGTGTCGCCGGTCGCGGAGTTACCGAGACGACGGCCCCCGGCACGAAGCTATGGCGACCCTGCGATGATCTGCACGCCCGACCATCAGGCTTCACAAGGAATAGCCTTCGGATTGTCGTGTTTGACGCATTTTCGTGGGCTTCCGCCTCAGGACGGATGACCGCAGAGGACGACATGACCACGGACAGCGACCCGAATCCCACCGTCGGCGACGACACCGGGGAGCACCGGGGATGGCGATGGCGATCAGTGGCGGCGTGGGTGACCACCGCGCTGGCCTGTCTGCTCGTGCTGTTCGCCCTCGTCGCCCCGAACCAGCTCGACCGCCTCACCCCCACGGCGTTTGTACGGATCCCGGTGGAGGGGATTCTCGGCGTCGCCCTCGTTCTCGTCCTGCCTGCCAAGCCGAGACGAGTGGTGGCGGTGATCGCCGGCGTGGCCCTCGGCGTGCTCACCATCCTCAAGGTCGTCGACATGGGCTTCTACGCGTCTCTCGCGCGGCCGTTCGACCTGGTGCTCGACTGGACCTTTTTCGGCAACGCCATGGACTTCCTGACCGAGACGGCCGGCCGGGCAGGGGCGATCGGCGCCGCGATCGGGGCCGTGGTCCTCGCCGTCGCCGTGCTCGTCCTCATGACGCTGTCGGTCCTGCGCCTGACCCGTGTCCTGGGCAGGCACCACACCACGGCGGCCCGCGCCACCGTGGCGATCGGGGCTATCTGGGCCGTGTGCGCGTTGTTCGGCGCGCAACTGGTCCCGGGCGCGCCGATCGCCGCCACCAGCGCGGCGTCCTACACCTACGACCACGCGCGCCAGGTGAGCACGAGCCTGAAGGACCACGAGGAGTTCGCGGCGCAGGCCGCCGTCGACGCCTTCCGCGGAACAGCGGGCAAAGACCTCCTCACCGGCCTGCGCGGTAAAGACGTCATGCTCACCTTCGTCGAGAGCTACGGCCGCGTCGCGATCGAGGATCCGGCGCTGGCGCCGCAGGTCGACGCGGTGCTCGACGCCGGGACGAGCCGCCTGCGCGCGGCCGGGTTCGGCTCCCGGAGTGCCTTCCTGACGTCGCCGACGTCGGGGGGCGGCAGCTGGCTGGCCCACTCGACCCTCCTGTCCGGCCTGTGGATCAACAACCAGCAGCGCTACGACAACCTCGTCTCGAGCGACCGCCTGACCCTCACCAACGCCTTCCGGCGCGCGAGCTGGCAGACGGCCGCCGTCGTGCCAGGGGTCACCCGGGCCTGGCCGGAGGGCGTGTTCTTCGGCTACGACCGGATCTACGCCGACCAGAACCTCGGATATCACGGCCCGAACTTCAGCTGGGCCACCATGCCCGACCAGTACGCCCTGTCGGCCTACGAACGTTTCGAACACTCGAAACCGGACCATCCCCCGCTGATGACGGAGATCAACCTCGTCTCGAGCCACGCCCCCTGGTCGCCGATCCCCCAGCTCATCGACTGGAACGCCGTCGGTGACGGCTCGGTCTTCAACGCCATGGCCGCGCCCGGCGCCCCACCGGAGTCCATCCTGTCGAGTGACCCCGCCAAGGTGCGCGCCGACTACGGACGTTCGATCGAGTACTCACTGAACGCCCTCATCTCCTACGTGCAGACCTACGGCGACGACAATCTTGTGCTCGTCTTCCTCGGCGACCACCAGCCCGCCCCGATCGTCACCGGCGAGAACGCCGGTCACGACGTGCCGATCACGATTGGCGCGCGCGACCCGGCCGTGCTGGATCGGATCTCGGGGTGGGACTGGCAGGACGGCCTGAATCCCAGCCCGCAGGCGCCGGTCTGGCCGATGGACTCCTTCCGCGACCGGTTCCTGACCGCCTTCGGGTCGCAGGTCCCGGCACCGCGGTGAAGATCACCATAGGAAA
>JAUZEX010000537.1 GCA_030838815.1 Actinomycetota bacterium | reverse complement strand
TCTACACATCAAGCGAGCAGCTGCACGCCGAACTCGATCAGGTTCATCAGGCAATTGCAGCGGCGCTCAGTGCCGCTGACGAACAGCGGGTGAAGGATGCCTTCGGTGGCCTCGTCGCGACGCTTCGGCGCGCCGGAGGAGTCGTCGTGATGGCTGTGCTCGCCTTCGTCGTCGCGGTCGCTCTCGCACCAAAGCCCGTCAAGGTCACTAAACCGGTCCCTGTCCTCGTCGAGTTCGGTAGTGGCGTGACACCTGCCAATCTTGGACTCGGCGACAAGTGCAAGATCCCGCCTGCTGGGCTCTACGGCGTGGCCGTTGAAGGGACCTTCGAGCGGCCCGTCGTCGTCCTCGCCAGCCAAGGTGAATGTCGGGCGCGCCGCCTCGTGATCGAAGAGGACGTTGGTGTCGCCGTTCCCCAAGTGGCGAAGCCCTCGGGGTAAACCGCTCCCGGGTCGATCGGCCATGGGTGGTGCAACCCGTTGAGGCCCGTACTCCCGAACGTGGCCCCAGCCGCAAAGTAACCACCGGGTAGGGGGCGGAAGGTCCGACTTCGCCGGTGGTGGCACTTCGGCCATCTGCGAGGACCCGTCTCAGTCGCCGATGGCGTAGGTTTGCTTTGGATGGGCCGGGCCGACCCTTCGACGGGGACAGACGGGGGTGGGTGAAATGGCCAGCAAGCAGGGCGACGGATCGGACGGCAGTCCTTACGCGGGCAAGATCATGGAACTGGGCGAGCTCAAGGACCTGCTGGCCCGCTTCGGGATGATGGTGGGGCTCGATACCAGTCCCGAGGCCGACACCGACATCCAGGTCGCCCAGATGGCCCATGCGCTGGTTGGGGTGGTCGAAGCGCATGCCACCCGGGCCGAGGAGGCCTACCGGGCCGCTGGCGCGCAGCCGGGCGACATCATCCAGGCGTCACTGATGGCCTTCGCCGGGGTGAATTGCCAGAGCGAGGTCGACGAACTGGCGTTGATCCATTGGCGGGCCACCCGCCTGGCCGGGGTGCTCGGCGCCCTCGACTTCCCTGGCCCGTTCCCCCGCCAGGGCCATATCGGCTCCGGCGACGCGCTGATCCGCACCATCCGCCTGTTCGCCGCCGCCCTGTCCGGGATGACCAGCGCCGCTCACGCAGCGGCCAACCCGTGGCGCGCCGACACCGACGCCGCCCTCGCCGGCCACGCCCTGTCCGAAGCGATGGACGCCCTGGAGGAAGCGGCCAAGGACATCCCCACCCACCGCTCCATGGGCGACCTCATGCGCCTGACCGACTGACAGCGGCGCCGACGAATCTACGGATCGCTCCCTTGCGGCTCGCCGTAGCTTCAGGAGCGCCGACCCTCTTCCGGAGGCTGCTGTGAGCCGCCAGGTGACGGCCGGCGGGTGAGCTGGTCGAGGTCGAGGGTGACCGCCAGGGGGGTGGTCGCGGTGACGGTGGGGCCTTCGGCGAGGGTCTGGTACACGCCGGTTGCGGTGAGGGTGAGGAGGGTGATGACTCTGGCGGGGAGGTCGATGAGCCAGTAGGCGGGGATGCCGGCGGCGGCGTAGGCGGCCCGTTTGGTGATCCGGTCGTTGGTCTGGGAGCCAGGGGAGACGATCTCGACGACCAGGGTGACGGGGAGGGTGAGGCGTTGCTCCCCGACGCTGGTCCAGGGGACGACCACGAAGTCGGGCTCGACCCGCTGCCCGCCGGGGAGGTCGAGGTCGATGGGGGCGGCGAAGACGAAGTGGTCCTCTCCGACGGCGGCCTGGAGGATGGGGTGGACCCGGGCGGCGACCATCTGGTGGATGGGGGCGGGGGCGGCGGTCATCACGATGGCGCCGCCGATGAGCTCGTGGCGGCGGCCGTCGTCGGGCATGGCCTCGAGGTCGGCGAGGCTGAGGCTGCCGGGCGTGGGTGTGGTGACGAGCGACATGGAGACCATGGTACGACCCTCCTCGGCTTGGTGGTGCGGGTCATTCGTCGTCGTCAGTGAGGGCACGGAGGGCGGGCCGGTCGGTGTCGCCTTCTTCGGTGAGGCGGGCGTAGATCTCGCCGCAGTCGTCGACCCGCACGAGGATGGCGGCCTCGTAGCCGTAGCGGCGGGCCCGCAACGCCCCGGCGATCTCGGTGCCGGTCGACAGCAACCCGCCGGCCTCGGCGGTATCGGTGACCGTGGCAGCCTGGTCGTGGACGACGTCCCAGCCTTGCTCGTCGAGGTTGGCGGCCATGGCGCCGAGGGCGTGGGCCTGCCAGTCGGGCAGGGCCCGGCCGGGGGCGCCGAGCTGGCCGGGGTCGAAATAGCCCGGGGTGTAGGCCAGGTCCCGGTTGAACACGCTCGCCTTGTCGAGATCTCGGCGCATCCGTTCCGGCACCCAGGCCGCGTAGAGGTCGGGGTCGGTCTCGTGGCCGGCGTCGAGGAGCTCGACCCAGGCGCCGGCCCGGTAGCCCTTGTCGATGGAGTCGGCCAGATCCTGGAGCGTGGCGAACTCCGACGTGGTCATCGTGGCGGTCCCGCTGATGGGCCGGTCGTGGTCGTCGTAGCGCACGTCACGGGCGATGGTCAGAGTCGACCACCCAGTCGGGTTGCGGAAGACGCAGACCCGGTCGAAAGCGTTATAAGGGCTGTAGCCGTGCTCGAGGTCAGCCTCGGCGACCATCCACCCGTTGATCCTGAGCCGGTCCGTCATCGGCGGTGCTCCTTCACGTGGGGCCCGAGGCGCGCTCGTATGGTGCCAGGTCGGTGTGATACTCCGGCCCTTCTCGGGGGCCGGAGGCGCCCGATCACGCCACCTCCGTTTCGGTCCTGGTGAGGACGAATTCGAGGATCTGGTCGGCGGCCGTGGCCAGTGAGTCGGGGAGACGGTCGGCGAGCACGCCGGCGTCGACCGCCCGGGCGATCTCCGCCCGCAGGGGGATCGTGGCGATCACGGATAGGCCGGTGACGGCGGCGACGTCCTCACAGCCCAGTGCCCGGCCGGGCTCCGTCACCACCACCACGCCGGCGGCGGTGATCCCCAGGTTGAGGGCTCGACGGAGGGCCAGATAGCACGCCCGGGTGACCAGCAGCCTGGTTCCCTGCCCGCTGGGCCCATCGTGCACCACGAGGTCGAACCGCTCTCCAGTGTCGGCGCCGAGGATGAGCCCGGGGCGGACGGGCCCGTCGCTGTGCCGGCCGAGGATGGCGGCCAGCGTGGCCCGGTCTTGACCGTCGAGGCGGACCAGCCGCCCTTCCCCCGCCGCCTTGAGGGCCACGGCACAGGCGGCCACGCTCGTCCCCTGCCCGCCCTTGCCTTGCACCAGATTGATCTGCTCCACGTCCCGTCCTCCTTGGTCTCGGCGTTGCCCTTCGGCCGCGACGCCCCCGCGTCGATGCCTGACCGCGCCGCCGCACCGGGGACGCAGCGGGGTCAAGGGGACGGCCGAAGGCCGAGCGAGGACACGGAGCGAAGCGGAGGCCCGCGGCGGGCCCCTTGACGCCGTGGAGACCCGGTGCCACCCCCCGGGGGTTCGCGGGTCAGGGTCGGGTGGTGAGGAGGTGTCGACCCGGGAGATGTCGGCGGCGAGCCAGGTGGCGGCGGCGGGGGATATCCAGGCGACGAGCTCAAGGGTGATGCGGAGCTCAAGGGTGATGCGGTGCAGGGTGGCGAGGTCGTAGCGCTCTCGGGGACCGCCTTTTTGGCGGGCGGTGCCTGGCAGGCGGCCGAGGGGAGCCATCTAGGTGGGAAGCCGTGCTCGGGATCACTCTCACGCGTCATTTTCCCCGACGCTGCTTGAGTTCTTCGGCTTCCCGGATAGGACCTTTATGAGCGATTCAGGCCACAGTATCCGTTCGGAATCAACGAAGCTTAGCCTGTGCGACTGGCGTGACAGCTATTCGCCCGTCGCACGATGTGACCTTGGGCCCTTCATAGATTGGCTCGACGAGAACCTGAAACTCCCCGATGCCGGGCAGCGTGACCTTGAGGTAATCCGGAGCTTCCATGTGGCCGGGTGGGCAGGGACGGCCGTCGCGGTCAAGGGAGGTACTGTAAACGCGGAAATGGCCGTCACCTGGGTTGTCGCGGTTGTCGTCCGGGTTCCAGGTGAAGTTCACCCATCGCTCCGGAAAATCGTCTTGACGCGTCGCCGTCGACGGCAGCTCGTGTTCACAGTCACCGACAGTGAACACGACCCCTGGGTATCCCTTGTACGAGCAGTCGGGGCCCTTGCGGTTCGCCCATTCGACTTCGGCGATCATCGACCCCAGTTTGCCATCTGAAGTGGCCCGATTGGTCGTCACCGACATGGAGACCTGAACGCCGTCACAAGGCGGGAACTGCGGCTTGTCTCCCGCCGTGGTGTTCGTCGCCGACGCCGGCGTGGTGGGTGTTGTCGTCGGCGCCGCGCTGGTAGTCGCCGTCGGCGGTGGCTTGGCGAGCATGGCGGTTGTTGGCGGCGGCTGGGGTCTACGAGTTGGCGGGGTAGTGGCGGACGATGCCTGGACAGAGTCGAGCGGAACCGTCGTGGGGGCCGTTCCTTCCTGTCCCTTGAGGGTCCCCGTCGCCTGGGCGGACGACGTAGGAGGGACGGCGGCACCGTCCCTCCCGGTCGAGCTTCCTGGCTGGCATGCCGTCAAGAAGACGAGACATGCGGCCGTCGCGGCTTTTCTCGCTTGCCGGCTGTCCAGGATCGTCATCCGCCGTTCCAGAGAATGTCGCTGGAGTATCCGACTGGCTGGTCGGTCTTCGGGCTCAGGCGCAACGTCGCTCGGAAGTTGCTCCACCCCGTGTCCGGCCCGTTGTCTGTGCCTTTACAGTTCTTTAGCCGTTGAGGGTCTCGCTGGTTGCATGCCCCTTGCTGTGTCAGCGACCCGAGGAAGTCGATCTTGCTGCTGTTGTGGTGGTCGTATCCGTAGATGCCGATCTGAGCCCACTGCTCGTCGCTCGAGGACGCGTAGATCTCGGGAAGGCCCTTGGCTGACGAAGGCCCGCCGGTGAGGAACCAGTAGTCATCCTGCGTCCACCCGTCGGTACACGAGCCCGCCGGGGGGCATCCATTGGCGGCGCCGTAGTTGATCATGAGCCGGTCGGCGGATTGGGCGTCGAAGCCTGCTACCCAAGCCCGGGATCGGCTCGGTGCGCTTCCTCCGAATCCTCTACCAGCTTCGAAGTCGTTGGCGCCGGCGACATCTACGGTGGGGTGCTGGAGGACCGCGGTCTGGTAGATGGAGTTGATGAGATTGGCCCAGTCCTTGCCCTTGACTTGCGCGTCCGTGTCCGTCTGGTAGCCGCTGTTGGTGGTGCCGACGGCGAGGATGAGATTCCGTCCCGCTGGGGCGACGCTGTAGAAGCCGTTGATGAAGGCGATGCTCAGATCGCTGATCTGCTGATCGTTCAATTTCGAGCCGAAGGCGCGGGTTCCAATGGTGCCGTCCTGCTCGCCGAAGTCCAAGACAGCGAGGGACGGTCCCCGGTTCCCTGCTTCGGCCCCGGCGGTCTGCATCTGCGCTGTCGTCGGTGTCTTGTTCATGTAGCGGCTCACGCTGTAAAGCGGAGCCGTCTGGGGATCGGGCTCATTGATTGGGCTGAGCCGATTCAGGACGAGGTTGTCAAGCAGCACGGACCGTGTCCCGCTCGTCCAGTTGTGCTGAAGCTGAAGAACGCCGGCGGGAAGCGGGCTGGGGTCGGTCCAGTCGATCTGCCATGAGCTGGGCTCGGTAGTGCCGGCGAGCCAAGTCTTAACTCGGACGTGGGCGCCTTGCACTTGGAAGCGGACCTGCTGTGCGTTGGTGTCCTTGGTATAGGTGTAGCTGCAGCCGGTCTGGCAGACCGTGCCGATGGTGCCGCTGAATCTGCGGACCTTGATAGCCGTGGAGTCGCTCAAGATCTCAAGTCGATAGCCCGACGTGAGGGGAAAGGCACCGTCGCCCCGAAGGACAGTCCGGAAGCCGCTGAGAGAGCTGCGGTCGTCGAATCGGTAGGTATAGGTCAGGTCCGCGTCCCCGACGGGCGGCATCTTTGTCGCCACGGCTTTGGCGTCCTGGGTGGCGACGAGGAGTCGTCCCTGATTGGTCAGGACGTCAACGGTCCCGCCCAGCCCTCCCCACTTCGACGAGTTCCAGACCACGCCATTCGTTCCCGTGAAGTCGTCGGCCAGCGTGAGGAATGACAGGCTGGATTGGTTTCCGATGGGGATAGCCATATTCGAGGGGTAGTCGAGGACCGAGACCTTCACCGTGTGGTTGGCTCCATCTTGGAGCGCGGATGGCACCAGCCACTGAAACCCGTTGCTCACTGGGGGATTGGCATCGGGTCGGTAGAGATTGGCGGTGACGGTGAAGCGCTGCGACTGAGGGGTTCCGGCGTCGACATCGACGTTGACGGTGCTGGCGCCCGTGGGATTGTTCGGGTCGTATGCCCATCCCGATACCTGCGTGCCCGTGGCTTGCTCGACAGCCCCGATCGGGTCCACGTTGTCGATCGCTCGTTCTCTGGTAAACACGTCGCCTGCCGCGTTGGTGTCGCCGGATACGAGGGTCGTCGCCCGGGACCAGAATGCCACCAAACGGCCGTCCGTGGTGATCGCGGCGCGCCCGGCACTGTTCTGATCGCCCTGTGCGCCTGTCGAGCTGACGCTCACTCGCTCCGTCGTGTTGTGGGCGAGGTCCCGAACAAAGACGTCCTGGACGGCGTTGGTATCGCCGGAGATGAGGTTGGTGGCAACCGACGAGAACGTGACGAAGCGGCCATCGGTCGAGATGTTCGGGTCAAGACTCATTCCGTTGGATTGGGTGCCGCTTGAGTCGACGCTGACACGCTGCATCGTTCCCGCTTGCAGATCGCGCACGAAGATGTCTTCAACCCCGTTGCTGTCGCCGGCGACAAGATCAGACGCGCTTGAGTAAAACACGATGTACCGGCCGTCGGACGACATGCTGGGCAAGGCGCTGCCGAAGCCCGTCGTCCCGTTTCCGGGCAAGCCACTGGAGTTCGCGCTGATCAGTGTAGTGGTAGCGGAAACGCGGTCCCGCAGGAACACGTCGAAATTGCCATTGTTGTCGCCGGTGGCGAAGGTCGTGGCCTGCGACATGAACGCGACGTATCGACCGTCGTCGGAAACAGCTGGCCAACCGCTCTGCCCGTTGCCCTGCGTGCCGCTGGAGGCGACGCTGATCCGCTCGGTGGTGCCGGCGACGAGATCACGCAGGAAGACGTCGGTAGTGCCGTTGGTGTCGCTCGCCACGAGATTCGATGCATCCGAGCCGAACACGACGAATTGGCCGTCGAGCGAGATTCTTGGGGCGTAGGCGCTCTGCCCAGTGGCTTGGGTGCCATCGGAGGCGATACTGACCCGCTGGGTCGTGCCCAAGAGAAGGTCGCGGACGAACACGACCGCGACTCCATTCGTGTCGCCGGAAACCAAGTTCGAAGCGAAAGAGGTGAAGGCGACGTAGCGACCATCGGATGACATGGTCGGGTCCTGGCTAGCGCCGTTCCCCTGAGAGCCGTCGGAGGCGACGCTGACTCTCTGCGTCGTTCCGAGCACGTTATCGCGGACGAAGACGTCGATGGCTCCGTTGGTGTCTCCGCTGACCATGTTCGACGCAGCTGAATCGAAGGCGACATACCGGCCGTCGCCCGAGGAGACGGCGAAGTTCCCCTGGGCCTCACCATTGCCTTGCGCACCGCCTGACGCAATGCTCACCCGCAATGTCGTGTTCGCCGCAGCGTTAGCAGGCGCTACGCCCAGCAGCGTGAGCGGCAGCACCGCGCCCGCGACCGCCGTCGTGAGCAGGAGAGCGAGCGATCGAGAAGGGCGGCGAGAAATACGACGTGGATGCAAGAGTATTGCTGAACGGCGGCCAGGCTTGGCCGGCTGGTGTTTCGTAATTGAGGGCATCGGTGGCGTTGTCGGAGCCCGTGCGTTCGACCTTCAGGACGCAGCGATCGTTCGGGGCCTTCGCGCGGCTCGGGTGTGGAATGTCGTAGAGACGAGATGACAGAAGCGCCCCATTAGGGACGGTCGAGGAGGAGCACGGCCTGCTCGGACGCCGCATCCAGCTCCTACCAGCGGGGGCCTGCTATTCCCCCATAAGGTGCGGCACAGGCCCGGGTTCTCCGTGAAGTCAGCCCGGTCCGCCCGATAGGCCTTCCCCTTATTGGCGGCACGGGCGGCTTATGTACTCGGCGGCCCGGGCGGCCAGGGACCCACGGCACTAGAACGAGCAATGCTTGCAAGAACACACTTACCGAACTATCACCGGGCAGCCTGGTCCTTCCTCGAAGCGTCGGTCCCGTCGTGGAGATGTGGCCGAGCAGAGCGTTGTTGATGTGGCCAAGGTTTCGACGAGACCTCTGTCGTGCTCACCGTGCGAACGCCCGTGTACACGAGGGCCGCTCTGGTAGCGGCGTATCAGGTTCGGGAGTCCTTATATCCAGCGCCGACGCAAGGCGGCGGATCGTTGACAATCTCTTTGTGCGACCGGCACCGCCTCATGGGCCGATGCCCGTGCTCGATCGTCTTCGTCGGCACCGCCGTCGAAGGGCTACTCAGGAAAATCTAGTTAGCAGTTAGAAAATGGCTCTAACGAGCCATGGCTTTGCGTCACAGCTCGGCGCAAAGTCCGCAACGTCGTATCGAGCGGTTCGCATGACGACGCCGGTCCCTCCGCCGTCCGTCTAGGCGAATGCTTCTCCGCTCCCCCTGACAATCGCCCGCTCGGGCCTCAAGACACTAGGTCCACTGCGACGAGCGCTCCCGGCTGAACCTCCACCTCCGCAAGGCCGATTTCCCGACGCAGACCATCGGCCAAGGACGGCTTCACCCTGAAAGGAACCCCTTGCCCAAACGCGCTCTTAAGCACGCCGCCCTCGCGGCGGCGCTGCTTCTCCCCACGCTGGCCGGCATCGCCGTCGCCCCGGCTGCCCACGCCACATCGCTGCCGTACACCTACTCGCCGTTCCGCGGCATGGCGAAGGTGGACACCTTCAAGGCCTCCGGCGCCAACACCACAGAAGTTGACGCCGCGGCGTACATGAAGCCGGCCGGCTACGCCACCTGTGCAGCCGCCCCCGAAGAGGTTGACGCCAGCTGGGGCAACGACACGGACCCTTGGAAGTTCGCCCCCGGCGACTCAGCCACCCTGTGCCTGGGGACGCTCGTAGGATGGTCCGGCTCCAAGCTGGAGACCTGGAGCACGGCGACTGTCACCATCTACGACAGCGTCAGCGGGGCCACCGCCCTCGGTTCCGGCGTCACGATCACGAATACCAGCTCGAACGACGGTCAGATCACGGACGTCCCATTCCACTTCGACAGCGCCCCGATCGACGGCACCAACCAGGCCGCCCGCGCCGGGTCGTACGAGATGGTCGTGAGCCTCACGACGACCTCGACCTGCACCACGGCGTGTGACAGCCGCGGCAACGGCGCCGGGTCCGACTACGCCCAGGGCTACGTGGACGCCAGCAACGGCATCATGGCGGGCGAGGACCCCTCCACCGGGACCAGCACCGCTGAAGCCTCGATGGAGACCGACGAGACTGTGACGGGTGGCCCGGGCAAGGTCATGCCGATCACCCGCGCTTTCAACACCAGCCTGAGCGCTCCGGCCGCTGGCATCGCCACCCTGGCGAAGTCCGGCACGACCGGGCACGGCGGGCGGCTGGTCGTCTACTCGTTCTCGCCCAAGACCTACGTCCCCACAACGGGCCATAGCGCCTGGTACGACATCGCCAACGGCACACTCGACACCTCGCTCACGACGTGGCTAACGACTCTGGCAACCGACGCTACCGCCAGTGGCGCCGCCGGTCAGATGCTAGTGACGATCTCGCATGAGCCGCACGACAACGCCTCGGACGTGAAGGGCTGCACCGTTAACACCACGACCTGCTTCGGCAGCGCGCTGGAGTTCCGCGCCATGCTCACGCACCTGCACGCGCTCATCGCCACGATGGGCAAGAGCAGCATCCTGAAGACCATCTACATCGCCACCGACTGGTGGGGCACGACGTACGGCAACGACGGCGTGGTCGGTGGCCCCTCGGTCATCGGCGGCGGGGACACCATGTACCCCGGCAACACGAACCGGAAGTGCAACCTGGCGAACACGACGGCCTGTGCCTCAGGCAACGTGGACTATCTCGGCGTCGACACGTACAACTACTACCAGTACGACTCGACCAGCGCACCGCCCAACTACCACAATGGCACCTGGGCGAAGCTCACGGACAAGCTGTTCCTCAACGACGGCACCCGAAGCTACGGCGTGATCCCGCTCGCCAAGCGGCTCAACAAGCAGGTGATCATCCCCGAACTGGGCTCGCACCCCGGCTGCCTCAGCGGCGACACCCAAGAGGGCTGCAACCTCCTCGGCATCACGCTGTCCAACGAGACGAGGGACAACTGGTTCGAAGACGGGCTCACGTCCGTTGAGCGGAGCACGGACGCCCTCCAGTACCTGCTCGGCTTCGCGTATTTCCACAAGCAGGCGACCTGGAACTGGGAGTTCATCAACGACTCGGTCCAGACCCTGGACACGTTCCACCAACGCGGCGCCTACGGCTGGCAAACCCTGATTAAGAACAACCCGCTGTACCGCACCACCCCGCTCAGCCTGTAGCTGAGACGAAAGAAGCCCCCGGTCCGATTGGGCCGGGGGCTTCGTCGTGCGTGGGCTCAGCCCGTCGGGCAGCTAGGTGCCTTCTTCGCCGGGACGTAGTCCACCGAGGCCGTACCGCCGTGATCGTCACAGGTCGGCCCGGCCTGCAGCTCGCCAGAGACGGCCTGGTCGATCTTGCCTCTGTGCTTGGGTGCCACGTCCACGGCATAGCAGTCGCTCTGGCTGCCGGGCATGCATCCGAACAGCAAGAGCCACTGCCCGGCGCAGGGGTTGTCATACCAGCCCTTCTGAACGTAGCGGCCGGAGCCGCCGTCGATCGGCGCGCCCGGCACCCACTTGAGCGTCACGGTCGCAGACTTGTGGCCGGTGGCGCAGCGCAGCGTCTGGTGCGTCCAGGTGGCGCGGGTGCTGGCGCCGGCCGGCACCGCCAGTGCGGCCAGGGCGGCGGCGGTGAGGAGCAGGGCAGCGAGGGGACGGCGCATGCGGCGACTCCGTTCGGTGGGGGACGCTCGGTAGATTCGTCCCGTGCTTCGGCCGGGCCTGCCCAGCGTCACAAATTGCCCCCAGCTGCCTGCACTTGCTGTCCGGTCGCGGGGGGGGTTCCAGGGCGCCTCTGAGGTCATCGTGGCACTAGACAATCCGTAGTTAGATACGCTGGCTCGGGTCAGTTGTGATGGCCGGGCCGGGCGGGAGAATCAGTACTTGTTCATGGATTTCGGACAACCCTCACCCATCGCCACATCCTTCTCAAAGAGGCCTCAACCAGCGGATGGAGTTCGCCCGGTTGAGCGCCCGACGTAGGGCCAGATAGCACGGCCGGACCAGCAGGGTAATGCCATCGGCGAACGGGCCGTCGTGCACGACGAGGTCACATCGCTCTGCGGTGTTCTGGGCGGTGTCGGCCTGGGA
>JAUZEX010000529.1 GCA_030838815.1 Actinomycetota bacterium | reverse complement strand
CTGTCCGGCCGGGGGGACCCGACGGGCACGGTCCCCACGACGGTGGCTGCCGGGACACCGCGCGGTGGCAACGCCCCGCCGGCCGGCTCGGCGGCCCCGGCCACCTCCGGGACGACCGCCAGGTCGTCGGGCACGACTCCGCCGCCGACCGTCCTCGGGGCGACGATCGCCGCCCCGACCACCGCCACCACGAAGCCGCCTGCGACCTCGCCGCCCACCTCGCCGCCGACCACGGCCGCCCCGACGACCACATCGGCCCCGAAGCCGCCGGTCGACATCACGAGCCGGGGCAGCGCGTCGGCCTCCTCCGAATATCCGGGAGGCGCCTATCCGGCTCACCTCGCCGTCGACGGCGACGTGACCACATCGTGGTTCTCGGCGGGCGGGACCGGATCCACCTTCACCTGGACCGGGCCCCTGGCGACGATCACCGAGGTGGACGCCATCTCGAACCGCAACCACCCGCAGTTCCCGACCGGTTTCGGCTTCGGCCAGGTGATCGTGCGGGTCCTCCGGGCGGGGTCGGTGGTCTTCCAGCAGACGGTGGGGCTGCCCGGCACTCCCGACCCTGACGTCACCGTGTTTCCCAATGTCGCGGGCGACACGGTGACACTCCAGTTCCTCCAGCCCGAGGCCCCCGACTGCGGCGGTTTCGCCGAACTCCGGGTCAAGGGGACGGGGTAGGTCGCGGTCCGCCGATGGCGTCCCACCTCGACGGGCTTCTGGCCCGGGCTCTCCGGGACGGGCGGCCCCCGTGGCTCGCCGTGGTCGGCAACGGGGGCATGGGCAAGAGCGAGTTCCTCGACGGCCTGGCCGCCGCCTGCGCCCGTACCGACCGGAGGCTCTACCGCTGCCGTGGCCACCAACTCGAGACCGAGATCGACCTCGGCGCCCTGGAGGACCTCCTCGCTGACGCGGACGCGGACGCCGACGCCGGGCGGGCCAACCGGCACGGCCTCCTCGGCCTCCTCGACCTCCTCGGCGGTGAACCCGGCTGCGGCGGCACGCTGCTCGTGGACGATGCCCAGTGGCTCGACGCCGGCACGCTCGAGGTGCTCGTGGCGGTGGCCGAACGGGCCGCCGGGTCCCCGGACCTGGGGCTGGTGGTGGCCCACCGGCCGGTGTCGGGGAATGCAGGCCTCACCGCCCTCGACGCCGCCCTCTCCCGGCGGGACCGGGTGCTCTGGCTGGGGCCTCTCGCCGCCGCCGAGGTGGCCGAGCGGGTAGCCGGCCTCGTGGGCGCCACCCCTGACCCGGCGCTGCTGGAAGCGCTCATGCTCCGCACCGAGGGCGTGCCGCTCTGGATCGACCGGCTGCTGGCCGCCTGGCTCGAGGTCGGTGTCGTCAAGGGTGGCCGCCTGGCCGGCGACCCGACCTCGTTCCCCGAGGTCGCCACGGCCGTCGTCCGGACGCACCTGGATCGACTGGCCCCGGCCGCCCGGGCGGTGCTCGGCGCCTTCGGCGTCGGCGCGTCGCTCGAGAACGAGCTGCTCGACGCCCTCTTCGAGTCCGACCCACAGGGATTGGCCGAGGCCCTCGACTCGCTTCGGGCGGCCGGCCTGCTGAGCCCCGTCCGCCCGGCCGTCGTCCCGCTGGTGGCGGAGGCGGTGGACGCCCTGACTCCCCTGCCCCTCCAGCGGGAGCTGCACGCCCGCCTCGCCGCCGTCCTGACCCACCGCGGGGCGCCGGCCGCCCGCGTCGCGGAGCATCTGGTGGCGGCGGGCGGGCACGGGCACCGAGCGGCCGAGATCCTGCTCCGGGCCGCCGACGACGTGCGGTGCGAGGCCCCCGACCTGGCCCGGGAGTGGTACGAGGCGGCCGTGCGGGCCGGCGCCGATCCGGCTCCGCTGGCGGCCCGCCGGGCCGAGGCTGCGGCGCTGGCCGGCGCCCACGACGACGCCCTCCGGTTGGCCGACGAACTGGTCGCGGACCCCGACGGTCCGGACCGCAGCCGCGGCCTCGAGGTCCTGGCCGGCACGCTGGCCCAGCGCGGCCAATGGCCCCGCGCCGCCGATCTCTATCTGGCCCTGAGCCGGACCGGCACGGCCGTCGACGGTGTCCGGGGCCGGTTCCTGGCCGTGCCGGCGCTGGTGGCGTCGGGCCGGCTGGAGGAAGCGCGGGCCGCCGCCGCCGAAGCCGAGCGCGCCGCGGAACGCCCGGCCCCTCTCCATCTCTCCGCCGCCGGTCTGGCCGCCGAGGGGGTACTCGAGAGTCTGGGGCCCGGGATCGGCCGGGCGATGGCGTGCTTCCTGGAGGCGGCGGAGCTCCTCGATGTCGCCCGTCCTCACCATGTCCTGCCCGACACACCCCACGCCGTCGGCGCGCTCGTGGCGCTGGCGGCGGGCGACCCCGGGGCGGCCGAGCATCTCCTGGAGCGGGCCGTGCGAACCGGGCCGGGCGGACCCGGGTTCGTGACCCGGCACCGGCTCCTCCTCGGCTGGGTCGGCCTGCGGACGGGCCGCTGGGCCGTCGCCCAGGGGGCGCTCGACGCCCTCGGCGGGCCGGCGGCCGGGCTCGGCCGGCGGGACGCCCTCTGGGCCTTCGCCCTCGATGCCGGCCTGGCCCGGAGGACCGAGGACGTCCCCCGGCTCAACATCGCCTGGGCGGGAGCCAAGGCCGAGGTCCTGCGCCACCCGGCCGACCTCTTCTCGGTGGAACCGCTCGGGGAACTGGCCGTGGCCGCCGCCCGGCTCGGCGAGTGGCGGGTGATCGAACCCCGCCTGGACGAGGCCCACGAGGTCCTCCGCGCCCTCGGCCGTCCGCCGCTGTGGTCCCTGCCGCTGCGCTGGTGCGAGCTGCTGGCGGGGGTGGCTCTCGAGGACGGCGGGGCCGTGGGCCGGAGCGCCAACGCCGTGGTCGAAGTCGTGCCCGTCTCGACCCGCCTCTCGGCGCTGGAACGGGCCGCCCGGGCCTGGGCCGACGTCGTGGACGGCCTGGTCGACCCCGTCGAGGTGGGCGAGGCCGCCCGGGGACTGCGGGGCCTGGGCTTCACCTGGGAGGCCGCCCAACTGGCCGGTTCCGCCGCCGCCCGCAGCCCCGACGCCCGGTCGCTCCTGGAGCTGGCCCGCGACCTGAAGGCGGCGCTGCCGGCGGTGGTGCGGGGAAGCATCACGCCGGCCGAGCCGCTGTCCGAACGCGAACATGAGGTGGCGTCGCTGGTCCTGGCCGGCCTCACCCACAAGCAGATCGGCGCCCAGCTCTTCATCTCGCCCAAGACCGTCGAGCACCACGTGGCCAAGATCCGCCAACGGCTCGGGGCCACGACCCGGGCCGAGCTCCTCGCCGGGCTCCAGGCCGAACGCTGAGGCGACGTCAGGCCAGTGCGGCGTGGAGGCCCTCGCAGGTGCGGACCACCACCCGGGCGGCGTCGGCGACCTGCCGGTTCGACATGGGGCTCTCGGCCCGCCGCTGCCAGCGGGCGATGACCGATGCCAGCTCCCGCCCGAGGTCGTGGCCGTCGGCCCCGGCCGGCAAGCCGAGCCGGGCCGGGAACGACGAACCGGAACCGCCGAGCAGGCGCTCGATCTCCTCCATCTCCGGCGCCGGCAAGCCGACGCCGCCCCGGCGGAGGCCGTTCAGCAGGCGGAGCTCGACGAACTCGTGGGCTCCGGCGCTCACCCGTTCGAACTCGCCGGCGAGGCGCCCCGATGCCGGAAGCGGCAGATCGACGAGGACCGCTTCCACGGCCAGGAGGGCGGACCGGCTCTTGAGCACGTCCCGCCGGGCGGCGAACTGGGTGGCCAGAACCTGCTGGAGCTCCCGGAGCCCGCTGCGGGCCACCAGTTCGGTGGCCAGCTGTGGTGCGCTGGCCACGACACCGCCGGCGATGAGGTCAACGGCCAGGCGAACACCGAACAGGCCGAGCCGGGCCAGGAGCTGCTCCCGCTCGGCGGGGTCGAGGAGCGGGCTGGGCGCTTCGGCGAACCGGCTGGCCGACAGGAGGAGCGCGTCGACCCCCTCCAGGGGGGCCCGGGCGAGCACCTCGAGGGCCCGGAACTCCGCCTCCCGCAACGTCGACCCCGACTGGGCCAGCAGCCCGGCGACGGGAATGACGGTCTGGCAGAGGCGGCGCACCCGGGGGTCGCTCCGGTAGCGGGTCGCGATCCGGGTGGCCGACGTCATGGCGTCGAGCCGGCCGCCCGCCACCTCGTCGGCCCGGGACAGGACCCCGATGGCGTTGACCGGCGTGGCCTGGGACACCTCCTCGTCGTGGAAGGCCTCCAGGAACCGGATGTCGTTGTGGTGCATCTGGCGCATCAGGTAGATGACCGCGTCGGCCGGGGTCTCCTCGTCCTTCCCGGGGACGAGGAATTCGGTGGTCCGCCGGGACACGTCGCTCGACAGGCTGTCGATGCCAGGCGTGTCGATCAGCGTGGTGGTCCGCAGCGACGCCGAGGGCCACTCGACCACCAGTCGTTCCACCTCCGCCGCCGGTGTGGGGCCGAGGTCGACGTGGAGGCCGCCGTCACCGCGCTGCAGCGGCACCTGGCGGCTCGTGCCGCCGCGGTCGTGGAGGGTGGCCCGGTAGGTGGGCCCGTCGGAGTACCAGGTGACGATCGTCGTGCATTCGCCGGCGTCGGTCGGGGCCACCTCCTCGCCGACCAGGGCGTTGAGCAGCGTCGACTTGCCGGCCTTGACCTTGCCGGCGACGGCCACCCGGAGGGGCTCGTCCAACCGGTCCCGGACCGCCCGCAGGCGGGGTTCCCCGGGTGTCCCGGTATAGCCCCGGACGGCGGCGTCGAGGAGGTCCCGCACCTGTTGCATGAGGGGCGGCCGGCCGGTCATCGGCCGGCGGCCACGGGGCGGGCCGGTTCGGAACTGCGGCCCGCCTCCAGGTCAGGGGCCAGGGTCAGCACCCGCCGGCGCAGGGCGTCGATGCGGGCCAGCTCGGCCTCGACCGCCCGGCGGCGCCCCTGGCGGTCCGCTTCGTCGCCGGCGATGGCCTGCTGGACCGCCTGCAGGGCTTCGGTGGTGGAACGGTGCAGCTCCTCGGCCCGGGCCGTGAAATGGTCGCGGAGCTGGCGGTGGATACGCCGGACGGCGTCCCGCGAGTCCTTGCCCACGGTGAAGGTGACCTCGTCGGCGTAGCGGCGGACGGCCGCCTTGGCCTGGTTCCGCTGGGTGAGGACCTGGCGCTCCTTCTCGGTCTGGACGGCCTTGCGGCCCATCAACAGCCCGATGGCGAGGACGGCCGGGCTCATCATGGTGAGGCCGACCAGATGGCCGAACATCCCGAACATGGCCATGCCGCCGTAGGACCCCCGGAGGAGCGACAGGCCCTGCTCCCCCTTCCCCATCCGTTGTGCGTCGATGGCGGCGCTGGCCCGGATCGTCTCCAGCACCGCTCCGGGGTCGGTCTCCGGAAGAGAGACGCCGATCTCGCCCCGGTCCTCGTCGAAGATGGCCTCGACCTGACCGGCCAGTTCGGCGGAACGGGCCTGGAGGAGGGCGTAGCTGGCCACGACGTCCTCGGTGAGACGCCGGTAGAGCCAGGGCTCGAACTCGTCCCAGACCTCGCCGGGGTCGATGCCGTCGATCGCCTCCTCCGCCTCCCGGACGGAGTCCCGGGTGCGGGCCCGCAGATCGTGGTCGATGTCGCCGCTGAGGTCGCCGATCCCGTCCCCCAGGGTCTGCTGCCACCGGGCGGCCACGCTCCTCAGGCGGTCGGCCTGCTCCCGCACGGCGCCGAGCCGCTCGACCAGCGCCCCCTGCCCGGCCGGGTCGGCCAGGACCTGCCGCTCCGACTCGAACTGCAGCCTCAGCTGCCCGCAGACCGAGAGGAGGTCGGCGGCGGCGGCGCGGGTGGCGAGGCGGTCGGCGCCCGCACCGACGCCATCGTTGAGGGCCGCGATCAGGGGCGGGAACCCCGACTCGGCGTTGAGGTCGACGTCCTCGTCCCGGAGGGCCCGGGCCCGAAGGGGGGACGACACCGGGAACACGTCGACCCGCATCCGGGCCACCTCCAGATGCCGCCGGTTCAACTCGGCGATGGTGCGCCACCGGGGGTAGAAGTCGGCCTTGGTCAGGACGCACAGCACGTTGGGGCAGAGGTCCCGGGCCGTGCGGAGGAAGGCCAGCTCGGGCTCGGTGTACTCCTGAGAGGCGTCGGACACGAAGATGACCGCCTCGGCCATGGGGAGTGCGCCGAGTGTGGTGGCGCTGTGCACCGAACCCAGTCCGCCGACTCCGGGAGTGTCGACCAGCACGAGGCCGCCGGCCAGCAGCTGCCGGGGAAGACCGACCTCCACGACCCGGAGGCGGCGGCGGTTGTCGGGGTTGTGGGCTTCGGTGACGTAGTTGACCACCTCGTCGAACGGGATCCCCTCCCGGACGGGCTCGGCGTCAACCTCGTCCGGTGGGGGCTCGTACACGGCCACCGCCACGGGCGTCCCGGCGTAGCGGACGGCCGTGGGCACGGCGGTGGCGACGTCGTCGTCGACCGGGCAGACCGGGGCGCCCAGGATGGCGTTGACCAGTGAGCTCTTGCCCTGCTTGAACTCGCCGATCACCAGGATGTGCAAGGCGGGGTCGGCCAGCCGGCCCCGGGTGGCCGCCAGCCGCCGGGTCAGGTCGGCCCGCCCGTAGGCCGTCGTGGCGGCGGTGGCCGCGGCCACCAGGGCCAGCGCTTCGCCCCGGAGTCCGCCGCCGCCCTCCGTCCGGATCGTGTCGACCATGGCCGGCCCGACCGCTCAGGCGGCGGCGCCCCGGGCCACCCCGGGACGCCGGCACGGCCGGGAGACCGGCCGGGCGAGGATCCGGACGCCCATGAGACCGGACCGATCAGTCACCGAGGTCATCGGCGGCCGGCGGCTCGCCCGGAGCGGCCTCGATCGGTCCGGCGCCGTGGTCGAACAACGGTGTGTGGCCGGTGTCCGCCGACCCCACATCGGCGTACCCGCCGCCACCGCCAAAACCGCCACCCTCGCCACCGCCACCGCCAAAGCCGCCACCGTCGCCGCTACCACCGCCATAGCCGCCACCCTCGCCGCTACCACCGCCGTAACCGCCGCCGTAACCGCCGCCTTCACCTTCACCGCCACCACCGCCGTAACCGCCGCCGCTACCACCGCCGTAACCGCCGCCTTCACCCCCGCCGTAACCGCCGCCGCCTCCGCCTTCGCTACCACCGCCGTAACCGCCGCCTTCACCTTCACCCCCACCACCGCCGTAACCGCCGCCGCCTCCGCTACCACCGCCGTAACCGCCGCCGACACCTACACCGACACCACCGCCATAACCGGAACCAACACC
>JAUZEX010000523.1 GCA_030838815.1 Actinomycetota bacterium | reverse complement strand
GCCATCCGCGACAAGCTCGACCCGGCCGACATGATCACCACCGCCGACGTCGCGGAGCTCGTCCTCTCCCTCACCCGGCTGTCGGCCAACGCCGTCGTGCCCCACATCGTCGTCACCCGGCCGGGCCGGCGGCTCTGGCGGGCATGACCGGCCCGCCGCTGTGGCAGCGCCAGGTCAACCGGGTCGTCGGCGCGGTCGGGCCCCGGGTCGAGTCCGTCACGGCCCGGGACGAGTTCGCCATCGCCGTCGGACTCGCCCGCACCGTGCGGGGAACGCTGCGCCGCCGCTACGAACGGGAGTCACGGCGAGCCCTGCATCTTCTCAACCTGCCGGCCGGCAGCGACGTCCGGGCCCTGCGCAACCAGGTCGCGTCTCTGGAGCGAGAGGTCCGGGACCTGGGCAAGGTCCTCCATGACGGGAAGGCCGGCGGGGCGCCCCGTGCCCGCGTTCGTCCCGCGCGCTGAGGCGCTGGCCCGCTTCCGCCGGGAGATCGACCGGACGGCGGTGCGGGCCCGCAACGGCGTCAAGCACCTCAGCGGCTTCAGCGCCGCCGCCGTCGGCGAGACGCCGAGGGACCGTGTCTGGACCCGGGACAAGGTGGGGCTGTTCCGCTACCGGCCGCTGGCACCGGCCCCGCGCCGGCGCCCGCCCGTCCTGCTGGTCATGAGCCTCGTCACCCGGCCCTACGTCTTCGACCTCCGGCCCGGCAACAGCCTCGTCGCCCGCCTGCTGGAAGACGGCCACGACGTCTACCTGCTCGACTGGGGTGTCCCCGACGCCGTCGAGGCCGGGAACACGCTCGAGACCTACTGCGACGAGTACCTCCCCCACGCCGCCCGGGCCGTGCTCGACACGTCCGGCGCCGCCGACCTGACCCTGTTCGGCTACTGCCTCGGCGGTGTCCTGTGCCTGCTGACCGCGGCCGGCCACCCCGACCTGCCCGTCCGCAATATCGCGCTGCTGGCTACACCGGTCGACTTCGCCGAGCTGGGACCGATGGCGAACCTGCTGAAAACCGGGCGGATGGAACCGGCCGAAGTCCTCGACGAGACCGGCAACGTGCCGGCCTCCACCCTCCTCGAGGGCTTCCGGATGATGGCCCCGACCGGCGACGTGCTGACCCTCGTCAATCTCTGGAACAGCTTCGCCGACGAGGAGGCCCTGGCCGCCCACCAGGCGCTGGTCCGGTGGTCCGGCGACCACATCCCCTTTCCCGGCGCAGCCTTCCGCCAGATCGTCGACCTCTTCGTCCGCCGGCAGTGCCTGGTCGAGGGGAAGGTCCCCCTCGGGGGCCGCGTCGTCGATCTCGCTTCGATCAACGTTGCCGTCCTCGACATCATCGGCACGAAGGACCACCTCGTCCCCCGCGCCGCCAGCCAGCCGCTGGCCTCGGTCCTGTCCGGAGCCGCGCTCCAGCCGCTCCACCTGCCCGCCGGCCACGCCGGGCTGATCCTCGGGCGCAAGGCGCAGCGGGACTTCATCCCCGCCATCCTCGAATGGCTCGACCGGCACAGCGCCCTGATCCCCCACTGACTCCGGGAGAACCGTTGCTCGACATCAACCCCCTCGGGCCCGACGACCACCACGACGTCGTCAACTTCTTCGCCGGCATCCCCGCCGGCGAGCACGTCTTCTTCAAGGAGACGATCAGCGATCCCCGGGTCGTCCAGGACTGGCTCGGTGACGCCCGGGGCTGCTGGCTGGTCGCCCGCCTGTCCGGAGTCCTCGTGGGTGTGGCGGCCGTCGTGCCCGGCCACGGCTGGTCGCAGCACGTCGGCGAGCTCCGGATGATCGTCAGCCCGGCGCAGCGCTCCCAGGGGATCGGCGCCGTGCTGGCCCGACGATCGCTGCAGGCCGCCGTCGACCTCGGCCTCGAGAAGGTGACGGTCGAGGCGCTGGCCGAGCAGCAGGGCGTGATCGACCTCTTCCGCGGCCTCGGCTTCGTGCCCGAAGCCCTGCTGGCCGACCAGGTCCGCGACGCCGCCGGCGCCGTCCACGACCTGATCGTGCTGTCCCACCCCGTCCACGGCGCCTGGGGCCAGCTCGACGCCGTCGGCGCCGACGAACTGGCCTGAGGGCTGCCCCAACGGTGGTCGATTAGGCCCGCCGGGTGGTACGGAGTATGGCGACCGGAAGGTCACGATCACGCTGGAAGAGGATCAACTGGCGCGGATCCGGGGCCTGGTGGCGGCGGGGAACGCAGCCAGCACATCGGGGTTCGTGCAGCATGCGGTCAGCGAGGCGCTCGACGACGGGGCGCTTGAGGTTCGATGCTGGCCGAGGCTCTGGCGAGGACCGGCGGCGACCTGATGGTTGAGGAGCGAGCGTGGGCCCAGCCAGAGCGGCACCCAACACACCCCATTGGCAACGACGCGGGCATTTCCGGATGGTCCCTAGTAGACCAAGATGATGAAATGAAGGTTGCCGCCGGAGATTCGGTCGGCTGCCACTCGCAAGTTGGACATGCTGAACGCGGCCAGGGAGTTGCGTGACCTCCTTGCCCCGCCGGGGAACCGCCTGGAGGCGCTACAGGGGAAGCTCAAGGGCAAGCACAGCATCCGCGTGAACGAGCGGTGGCGGCTCGTTTTCCGCTGGGAATCGGACGCCCACGAAGTTGAGATCGTCGACTACCACTGAGGGGCCCATGATGTTGCCGAGGAAGCGCATACCAACCCACCCAGGCGAGATCCTCAGCGAGGAGTTCCTCAAGCCGTTGGGAGTGACCCAGGTCGCCCTCGCCGGGCACCTGGGTGTGCCCGTCCAGCGGATCAACGAGCTCGTTCGCGGCAAGCGGGGTGTCACGCCAGAAACTGCCTGGCTGCTCGCCGGCGCGTTTGGGACCACCCCGGAGTTCTGGCTCGCCCTTCAAACCAA
>JAUZEX010000516.1 GCA_030838815.1 Actinomycetota bacterium | reverse complement strand
TGGTTGACGGGGTGGTCTTGACGGTCACGCCGCCGTTCTTGTCCTGCGTGACGTCGGTCTTGCCGTCGATGTTGAGGGCTACGACCACGGCGGTGGCGTGGCCCAGCTCGAGCGGGTTGCTCAGGCCGGCCTGCACCGAACCCACGGTCTGCTCGAAGCGGACCCGGAGGCCCTGGGTGTCGACCGTCACGTGGTCAGGCGTCTTCACCAGCTGGGCGTCGAAGTTGGGCAGCTCAAGGGTGATGCCCCGGTCCTTCAGCTTCTGCAGCAGCACCTTGGCCCCGTCGTAGGCCTCCTGCTCCGACGGCCCCCCATTGGCCAGGCGGAGGCCGGCCCGGGTCAGCTCCACCGGGTTGTCGAGGATGAAGAAGTCGGAGATCTGGAGGTCAGCCCGCCCGTCCTTGGTGTTCTCGGCGCCGGCGCCGAGGGCCAGGGCAGTGGTCACCAGCTTGGAGAAGTGGACCTCGTTCTTGGGCCCGATGGAGACGTTGTCGAGCTGCGAGCGGGTGCTCGAGACGAGCCGGCCCTTGTCATCGATCGAGAGCTCATGGCTCGCCAGCGACTGCCCGATGCTGACGTAGCCGGGAATCGCGCCGGCCGGACCGGAGGCGTTCCCCACCGAGCGGACGAGCTGGCCGCCGCAGTTCCCCCCGCAGTCGGTCATGGCGCGGATGTTGCCGGGGAAGTGCCCGTCCTTGCCGGTGAAGAAAGCGGACTGCTCGGCGTGGTAGCCGTTGACTCGGCCCCTGTGGTTGGCCTGGGCAACGGCATTGAACGGGTCCTTGCAGAGCTTGTCGTCATACCCGGTGCACGTCAGGCCGTTGACGGTGTCGCCCGACAGGGTGTGGTTGTTCTCGTCGGGGTTGGCCAGGTCGGCGTAGGAGTTGGCCACGGCGAAGTTGTTGGTCTTGCCGCTCACGAACGGGACGTGGAGGTCGGCAACCGGGCTCGAGGAGCCCGCCCAGCTGAGGGGCTGGGCGCTGCCGTAGACGGTATAGGCAGTCGGAGCGGCCGGAGCGGCCGAGGCGGCCGATGCCGCCAGGGGGACGACCGTGACGGCTGCGATGGCCGCCAAGGCCAGGCCCCGGGGACGCACCCCGAAAACCTTCATCCTGGTGCTCCTTTAGTTCGATTGGCGGAGGGGTTGTCTCCGCCGGGGTGCGTCGACTGCCACGAGACGTCGGCCAGAACCAGCCTACCTGGCTCTGAACAGACACATACCCGACTATTTTCGATGACAATCACGCGGTCCGCAAGCCCCAGTGTCAGGCCCACGAACTGGTCGATGACCAGCACCGCGACCCCGGCGAGGCTCAGACCCCGGAGCACGTCGAAGAGCTGGCAGGCCAGGGCGGGCGAGACGCCGGCGGAGATTTCGTCCGCTATGAGCAGTTTCGGCCGGCTGACGAGCGCCCGGGCCAGGGCCAGGACCTGCTGCTCCCCGGCCGGGAGCGCGCCCGCCGGCCGGTAGGCCTGGGCCCGCAGGCCGGGGAACAGGGAGAGGGCCCAGTCGACGTCGGCGGTGGCCTGACGGCGGCGGGTGTGGGCCCCGACCCGCAGATTGTCGAGCACGGTCAGCCCGGGAAAGATGCGCCGCCCCTGCGGCACACCCGCCACCCCGGCCCGAACGATCTTCTTCGGAGATAGTTTGTCGAGTCTTTGCCCGTCAAAGGTGATGGTTCCCGCCCGGGGCCGGACGACGCCGGTCACGGCCCGGGCCAGGGTCGTCTTCCCCGCCCCATTGGGGCCCAGCACGGCCAGGACCTCGCCGTCGCCCACCTCGAGGTCGACGCCCCGGAGGACGGGCGCCCCGCCGTAGCCGACCTCGAGACCCGAGACAGTCAGCATCGGTTGGGCAGCATCAGTTGAGCCCCTCGGGACCGAAGGGCGGGAAGGGACGGTCGGGATCGCGGCCGTCGCCGGGCCCGGACCGCCCGTCGGGCGGCGGTTGGTTCGGAGCCGGCCCGTCCGGGGACCGCCCTTCCGGCGGGCGGCCGTCCGGGGGCGGCTCGTCCGGCGGCGGTTCGCCGGGGGGCGGGGAGCCGGCGGCGCCCGGTCCTCCCCGCAGGAAGGCGGCCTGGACCCGGGTGTCGCCGGCGACGTCGTCGGGTTCGCCCTTGCCGACGACCGTCCCGCTGTCGAGGACGTAGACGAAGTCGGCCAGGCTGTTGACCGAGGGGAAGTCCTGGCCGGTAACCAACACGGCGATCCCCATCTCGTCGCACACCATGCCGATCCGCTCGCCGAACTCCCTCCGCTCGGGCTTCGACAGTCCGGCGGCCGGCTCGTCGAGGACGGCGAGGCGGGGTTCGGCGGCCAGGGCCCGGGCCAGGTCGACGAGCCGCTGCTGGCCGGGGGCGAGCCCGGCCACGGGCTGGTCGGCCAGGGTCTCGATGCCGAGCAGCTCGAGCAGCTCGAGGGCGTGCCGGCGGGCGAGGCGGTCCTCGTGCTTGGAGAGGGCGAGGCCGAGCCCGCAGGAGAAGAAGCCGCCCCGCATCCTCCGGTGCCGGGCCACCATCACGTTCTCGGCCGCCGTCATCGACTCGAACAGGGCCGGCCGGGTGAACATCCGGGCCAACCCGAGCCGGCCCCGCTGATGGGCCGGCAGGCCCGAAACATCGCGCTCGCCGAGGTAGACGCGGCCCGTGGCCGGGCCGAACCCGCTCAGGGCGTCGCACAGGGACGTCTTGCCCGCGCCGTTGGGGCCGATGACGGCCACGATCTCGCCGTCGTTGAGCTCGAGGTCGATGTCGGTGCAGGCGGCGACGGCGCCGTAGCGGACGGTCACGCCCTGGGCCCGGAACAGCGGGCCCGTCCGCCGGGCCCGGGCCCCGAGGAACTGCGAGAGGTGCGACTCGAACTCGTCCCGTGACGGCGGCGCGGCCCGGAACGGCCGGGTCCGTTCCAGCGACTTCGGGTTGAAGGGACGCCACAACATCTCGCCGGACTCGGGGCGGTCGGTGGCCGTGCCGCCGTCGCCGGCCGGCGCCCCGCTGTCGGCGACCGGGCCGGGCAGGGTGGCGTCGCTGCCCCTGGGAGCCCGGGTCCGGGCCTCCTGGAGACGGCGGATGACGTCCTGGAGTCGGCTGCTGTCGCCGGGGCGCTCAGCCACGGGGACGCCCGTCCCGGCCATCGCCGTCTCCGCCGTGGCCGTTCCCGCCCCGGCCCTCTCCCCCATCGGGGAACGGATCCTCGGGGAACGGATCCTCGAGGAACGGGTCGTCGGGGAACGGATCGTCGGGGAACGGGTCGTCGGCGAAGAGGTCGCCGACCGCGTAGGGATCGTCGCCGAACGGGTCGGCATCGGGGCGGCGGCCGGCCGTCGCCCCACCGGGGAAGGGATCGGCGTCGCGGCGGACGCCCGTGAAACCGGAGCCCACCGTCGCGCCGGCCAGGACTGGGACCGGGGTCGACGGCGGTGCCACCCGGCCGGCCGCCCGGGCGAACAGGCCGGCCAGGCCGCCGGGGGCCACCAGAACGGTCAGGGCGGCCACGGCGCCCAGCACCAGGACGCTGCCGGGCCCGGTGGCGGGTGTGCCCCGGTGCAGTGCCGGGGCGACCTCGAAGGCGAACACCACCACCGCCGAGCCGGCCAGGGAACGGGCCCCGCCGACGACGGTGTAGAGGAAGTACTGGATCGACAGGAAGATGGCGAAGCGGGTCGGGTCGAGCGGGTGCTCGCCGTAGGCGGCCACGATCCCGCCCAGGGCGGCGACGACGGCGGCGAAGGCCAGGGCCACGAGGCGGTAGTGGGCGGGGTCGATCCCGAGGGCGCGGGTGCCGGCGTCGGAGTCGCGCCCGGCGGCCAACGCCCGTCCGACCCGGGAGCGCCGCACGTTGGTGGCGAACCACACCACCGCGGCGGCGACGAGGAGCGCCATCAGGTAGTACGACACCGCCGGGCGGCCCGACAGCGTCTCCATCCAGTCGGGCCGCCGGATGACCGTGAAGCGGCCGGTGAACCAGCGGGCCCGGGGACCCCACAGCAGCGAGGCGGCCACCACCATCCACAGCAGGGAGAGGACGGCGAAGCCGAGCCGGCCCCGCGACCGGAAGGCGGGGACGCCGACGACGACGGCGAAGGGGAGGGCGGCCAGGGCGGCCAAGGGCACGGCGGCGAAGTGGGGCAGGCCGGCCCGGACGCTCAGGTCGCCCACGATGTAGGCGCCGATCCCGGCGAAGGCGACCTGGCCCAGCGGCACGTCGCCCGTCCAGCCGGAGACGATCACGATTGAGGCGCAGACCAGGAAGACGGAGATCCCCCGGGCCCAGGCGTCGAGGGCGATATCGGTCGAGAGCGCCGGGACCCCGACTGCGAGAACCAGGGCCAGGCCGGCCAGACCGACGCGCCGGACCCAGGCCGGCAGGGGCCGGGACCGGGCCGTGAGGACGGCCCGGCGGCGGGCGGCGGAGCGGGTGCTGTCGGCGGCGGCGCTGGAGAAGACCTCGTCGAGAACCGGGCGGCCGATGAGCCCGGGCCGGCGCAGCAGGACTCCGGCCACGATGACGAAGGCCACCACGTTCCCGATGCCGCCGACGCCCGAGCTTCCGCCCGGTTCGAGGAGCGCGGGCACAACGCCGAGCACGACCCCGGCGATCGCCGCCCGGGGGAGGCTCCGGAAGCCGCCGAGTGCGGCGGCGGCGAAGGCGAAGGCGATGTAGACGGTGGTCTCGTAGGTGTTGGAGAGGACCGGGTGGATGATCAGCGTCATCGCCACGGCCCCGAGCACCGACGACAGGATCCAGGCCTGCCGGCTGAGGGCGGCGGGGTCGACGCCGGCCATGCGGGCCCCTTCGGGGTCGGCGGCTGCGGCCCGCAGCGCCAGCCCGAGGCGGCTCCGGCGGTACAGCACGGTCATGGCCACGCCGATCGCCGCCGCCACCACCAGCGTGGCCACCTCGCTCCGGGGCAGGGCCAGGGTGCCGAGCTCGAAGGACGGACCGCCCCAGGGCGGCGGGAGGAACTTCGCCCCCGAGCCCCAGACGGCGTTGACGCCGGCCAGGAGCAGCGCCGAGCAGCCGAGCAGGGCCACCAGGGCCGGGACGATCTGCTCCCGGAGGCTGCGGGTGACGAGGTCGCAGGCGAGGCCGAGGGCGGCGGCCACGACGACCGAGACCGCCAGCGCCGGCCACCAGCCGAGGTCGGAGCCGACGCGCCCGCCCGGGGTCATGAGGTCGCCGTGGAGGACGGCGGCCACCGTGCCGATGGCGACGATGGCGACATTGGGGACCCGGGCCGCCTGATAGACGACCGTGACACCGGCGGCGAGGAGGGCGTACACGGCGCCGAGCGATAGGCCGAAGACCAGCGTCGTGACCAGGGTCACCGGTGGCGGCCTCCCGAGGGTGGAACGATGCCGCGCCAAGCGGCGCGTCCCTCGATGGTACCGCCCGCTCCGCGCCCTCCCGACTCACCCAACCCGGCCCGGTTGGTGGCGTTGCCGCTGGTCGGGACCGTGGTGGCCGTGCTCGTGGGCGGCGTGGAGCCGTTGGTGGCCGGGGCCCGGGGGGCTCCGGTGGTGGTCGTGGTGAGCTGGCCGCGGCGGTACTTGCCCTCGAGTGTGCCGCCGCAGCCGGTGACGAGCAGCGCCCAGGCGGCAATCAGCGCCGTTGCCGGCATCGCCCTCCCCTTCGCCACCCTTGGCTCCCCCCGAATCGGCAGAACGACGCAGCTTACCGACCGGGCGGTCGGTCCTCGTCCCGAGGCGGGGTGACCGGCTTGGCGCCGGGCGGGCGAGGGTAGTGTCCGCCCGTGGCCAAGCACCCCTTCCTCTCCGACGGCTGGTTCGACGAGGTCCGCCGCCTCCACGAGGCCGTCGGCGGCGCGGCCCCCGAAGGCGCCGAGATCCGGATGAACCTGATGATCACCACGACGCCGTTCGATGGTGACCTGGCCATGCACATGGCCGCCGCCGCCGGTCGGGCCGACTGGGGGAAGGGTCACCTCGACGACGCCGACGTGACGCTCACCCTGGCCTACGACACCGCCCGGGCGATCTTCGTCGACGGGAACCCGCAGGCGGCCATCGAGGCCTTCATGGCGGGCCGGATCATCGTCCAGGGGGACATCACCAAGCTGATGGTCATGCAGGCCGCAGGGCCCGGCGCGGCGGCGTCGCAGCTGACCAGAGCGTTACAGGAAATCACGGAGTAGGACGGGCGAAAGGCCCCGGACGCGGCTCGTGCCCCGAGGGGGTAGGGCATCCGGGCCCGGTGGCGGCTGGGGAACACCACCCGGCACTCGCAGACGCTCCTACCCCCTCGAGGCACGGAACAACGGGATCCTAACACGACCCTTCGGACGCGCAATCGATCCCGGGACCGGTTGCGGCACTTGTCCCGTTCGGGCCCTGATTCCCCTCAGGACAGGCGTGCGGGGGGGGTCATAGGTACAGCGTCACCGTCTCGTTGCGGCGCAGCTGGGTGCCCTTCGGAGGGTCCTGGTGCCGGACGCGCTTGCCGGGGCGGTAGCCGACCACGTCGACCTGGAGACCGGCCTGTTCCAGGGCGGCCACGGCGTCCTCGACGGTCTCGCCGGTGTAGTCGTCGACGGTCACCACGTCGCGACCCTTGCTGACCACGACGGTGACCGCCGAGTCCCGGGGGGCCTCGGCCCCCGCCACCGGGCTGTGGCGGATCACCTGGCCGGCGGGAACGGTGTCGCTGTACTCGTCGGTGCGCGACACCTTGAACCGCTTGGCCGTGAGCGCCTTCGACGCGTCGTCGTAGCCCTTGCCGACGACGTTGGGCACCTCCACCGGACGGGGGCCGTCGGAGATCACGAGGTGGACCTCGCTGCCGGGCGGTGCCTGGCGGTCGGCGGGCTGCTGGGCGACCACGAGCCCGGTGCCGATGTTCTCGTCGGTGCGGTGCTCGCTGGTGACGACGAATCCGGCCGCCGCCAGCGCCGCTCGGGCGGCGGCCTCGGTCTGGCCCGCGACGCCGGGCAGGTCGACGGGCGGCGGGCCGGCGGCCAGCTGGAGCGTCACGGCGTGGTGGGCGGCCAGGAGGGTGCCGGGCCCCGGATCCTGGGCCACGACCGTCCCGGCCGGGTCGTCGGACGCGACCGTCCTGGTTCGCACGGCGACACCGGCCTGCCGCGCCGCGTCGCGGGCCGCCTTCTCCCCCGTCCCGACGAGATTCGGCACCCGCGTCCGCGGGCCCGTGGCCGACGATGCCGCGAACGCCGCCGTCGCCGCCGCGACGAGCAGCACCACCAGCACGACGATCGGCACCAGCCGCTCCGGCCTCCGCCTCGTCCGGCGCCGTTTTGGCCCGGGCTGCCCACGAGCCGGAGCCCCAGCGGCGGCCGGAATGGTCGAGACCGGGATCGCCACCAGCGGCTGGTCCGGGCCGGCGGGCGGCGCGGCGGGCAGCGGACTCTGCAACACCGACGGCAGGGGTCCGAGCGGGCCGGGCGGCGGCGCCGTGGGCGGGACGGTCCGCACGGCCGTCGGGAGGGCGCCGAGCGTTGTCGGCGCCGTCGGTACGGCGGGACGGATCTCGGTCGGGTGGGGGTCGAAATCGACGGCGCCGGGGCCGGGGAGCGGGATGGGGTCGGGAGCGGGCAGGACGGCGGCGGCGGCGGAGAGGGCGGCGGCGAAGGCCCGGGCGTCGGGGAAGCGGCCGGCGGGGTCGGCCCGGCCGGCCCGCTCCAGCACCGGACCGAGGGCGCCGAGCTCGGGCGGGACCTCGAGGTGCCGCTCGACCCGGGCCAGGAGGGTGGCCAGCGACGTGTCGGCGGCGAACGGGACGGCCCCGGTCACCGCCTCGACCAGGACGAGGGCGAGGGAGTAGACGTCGGAGCGGGCGTCGACCACCCCCCGGACCTGCTCGGGGGCGGCGTAGCGGGCGGTGCCGAGCACGGCGCCGGCCGGCTCCGTCCAGCTCGCCTCGGCCAGGGCCCGGGCCAGGCCGAAGTCAGCCACCCGGGCGGTGCCGTGCTCGTCGAAGAGGAGGTTGGCCGGCTTCACGTCCCGGTGGACGAGGCCCCGGGCGTGGGCGTAGTCGAGCCCGGCGGCGACCTGGCGGCCCACGGCCGCCGCCTGGGCGGGGCTGAGCCGGTCGCCCCGGTCGAGGAGGCTGCGCAGGCTTCCGCCCTCCAGCAGCTCCAGGACCATGAACGGGGCCGGGGGTTGGGGTGTCCCCGTAGAGACAGCGTCCTCCCCCCAGTCGTAGACCGCCACGACGTTCGGATGGTGGAGCGACGCCGCGATCTGGGCCTCGGCGCCGAAGCGGCGGAGGAACCCGGCGTCCTCGGCCAGGGCGGCGTGGAGGACCTTGACCGCCACCTTGCGCTGGAGCCGCACGTCCCAGGCGGCGTAGACGCGCCCGCTCGCCCCCGTCCCGATGGGGGCGACGAGGCGGTACCGGCCGGCCAGCACCCGGCCGGCCAGGTCGGCCACGCCGCTCGTCCGCATCCCCGCTAACTTACCGGCCTTCCAACGCTGGTCGGGGGAGGGCAGGCCGTGGTCCCGGACGTCGTGGCGTTCCTGGAGGAGTTCTTCGAAGCCGGCTTCGTGTGGGACGAGTCCGGTCTGGCCGACCTCACGGACCGGCTGACCGCCCTCGGCCCCTCGCCGGTGGCCGAACTGGCCGACGCCTTCGCCGGCCTGCGCCTGCGCCTCGAGAGGGGCGAGATGCCCGAGTCGCAACGGCGGGAGGTGGAGGCCGTGATCTATCCCCGACTCTGGAAGGTGCTCGAAGCCGTGCGGGCCGGGTTGCCGGAGGGCGAGCAGCGGGCCCGGGTCCACGTCCTCAACCGGCGCCTGGCCCGGCTCCTGGCCGAGGAGGCCGACGTCCTCTGACACCGGTCGAACCCGCCGCCGCTACCGTCAGGATCATGGATCGCCAGTGGACGGTGGCCGGCGCCGCGGGCCTGCTGTCCCTGGAGAACGTGGCCGTCCTGTGCGGGTTGTTGTTCCGGGCCCACACCTCGGTCGTGCTGCTCGGCGTGCTGCTGCTCAAGTTCCCGCTGTGCCGGGCGCTGCTGCGCCTCCGCATCGCGGCGGCGGCGATTCTCATCCTGTGGGAGAGCCTGACCATGCTGGTCGCCCTCGTGAACCTGTCCCTCGCCCCGCCGGCCCAGCTGGCGCTGTTCGCTTCCGCCAGCGTCGGCTCGACCCTGATCGCGCTCTCCCTGCCGCTCTTCGCCCCCCAGGGCACGGACTAGACGTGCCCGAGAGGAACACCATGGCCACACCGATACGCCCGCTCCCCGCCGGCCCCCGGACCCGGCGCCTGCCGAGCACCCCGACGATCGTGATCGGGCTCGGGGTGCTGCTGGCCGTCAACCTCCTGATCTTCGCCGGCCACACCGGGGGCCAGGGGCAGGAGAACCTGGGGCCGCCCCTGCCGGCCGACATCGAGTCGCTCGTGCCGGTCCCCGGGGCGGTCATCCGCCCCCAGGAGGACGTCGGCGCCGATCTGAAGGACACCTTCACCGGCGCCCTGCTGATCGACGACCGGCGTATCCCCGAGGACCAGACGAAGGTCATCGTGGGCCTCGGCCAGGTGAGCTTCCGGCCGGGGCCGGACAAGGAGATCACCGTCCTGCGGCCCGGCAACCATCACGCCACGATCATCTACTGGCCCCAGGAGAAGGGCGACGAGGATGCCGCCAAAGCCGCCGG
>JAUZEX010000430.1 GCA_030838815.1 Actinomycetota bacterium | reverse complement strand
ACCCCTACGGCTTCTGCTCCGACGACTCGCACCCCCACGCCCCCGACCTCGCCACCGTCGCCGCCGCCCTCACCGCCACCTGAGCCGCCCGCCCCGAACCGGCGTTCCATTTCCGCTCTATCCCGGTAAACGAACGCCAGTTGCGTCAGGGCCAGCGGGGGCGCGATACCGGCGTTCCATTTCCGCTCTATCCCGGTAAACGAACGCCAGTTGGCCAGGGCCACCGGGGGGTGGGTCGAGGCGGGGAACTCAGGGGCGTCGGGAGGAGAGGATCTTCAGCGCGTCGCCGAGGACGGCGGCGTTGGACGGGTCGGAGGAGTCGACCGGGCCCAGGATGACCCAGGCGGCACCGGCGGCGGCGTAGGCGGCGATCTGGTCGGCCACGTCGGACGGGGTGCCCCGGACGATCCCGGGCCGGTCGCCGCCGAGGCGGTCGGACTTGGCCCGGGCCTCCTCCGGGTCGGCGCCGAGTACGGCGAGGCCGCCCCAGGTGAGGGCAAAGCCCGCCGGGTTCCGCCCGGCGGCGAGCAACTCGTCCCGGACCCGTCCGGCCGCAACGGCGAACTGGTCAGCGGTGCCGCCCCACAGGTTCCACCCGTCGGCCCGGGTGGCGGCGAGCCGGATGGCCGCCGGCGTCACCCCGGCCAGCCAGAGCGGGTACCCCCGCCCGGACACGGCGTCGACCGTCGCTTCGAGCCGGGCGAGCCGGTACCGCCCAGGCTCGATCGGAGCCTGCCCTCGCGGTTGGCGCTCCCCGGGCGCCGACCCACCCGGCGCCGACCCACCCGGCGCCGACCCACCCGGCGCCGACCCACCCCGCGCCGGGGCGGGGTCGGGGTGGGGGACGGCGAGGTGGGGAGCGCGACCGGGGATGGGGTCGCCGGGGAGGACGCCGAATGCCGTGTCCTCGGCCAGGCTGTCGTCGTCGCCGGCGCCGAGGCCGGCGATGATGCGGCCGGGGGCGATGCGCTCGAGCGTGTCGAAGGCGGCCCGCAGCATGGCCGGGGGCCGGAGCGTGGCCCGGGCGACCAGCGTGCCGACCATGATCCGGCGGGTGGCGGCGGCCACAGCCGCTGTCATCGTCAGCAGCTCGAGGGCCGGGCGCCGCTCGCCCTCGGCCGCGTCGCCCCGGGCCCGGAAGAGATGGTCGAAGGCGAACACCCCGTCGAGCCCCGCCTCCTCCGCCGCCTTCGCCACGGCCAGCACCCGTTCGGGGTCAGACTGGAACGACGGCAGCGTGAGCCCGACCCGCACCCCCGAACCGGCGTTCATTTCCGACACCCGTCCGTCCGAAAAGAACGCCGAATCGCCGGACCGGCCGGCGGGCGCCAGCCGGGGGCATTGAACCGGCGCTCATCCGTCGCGGACGTCCGCGACGGAGGAGCGCCGAAACGGTGGCGGGTCACGAGGGCTGGGGCGGGAGCGGGATCACGGCGGCCGGAGGAGCGTTCGGGCCAGGGCGGCGGCGCCGACGGCGCCGGCCTGCTCGCCGAGGGCGGCGGCGACGACGGGCGGCATCGGGCGGAGGGTCGCCGCCTCGACGTGGGCCGGCAGGGCGGCCCGGATCGGCGCCAGCAGCGCTTCGCCGAGATGCACCAGACCGCCTCCGATGACCACGAGCTCGGGGTCGAGGATGTTGACCAGGCCGCCGAGGCCCAGCGCCACGTCGCGGGCGTGCTCGGCCAGGAGCGCCAGCCCGTCCGCCTCTCCGGCCCGGGCCGACTCCCCCACCCCGTGGCCGGTCACCGCCGCCACGATGCCGCCGGCCCGGGCCAGCACGTCGGGGGCGTCGCCCCGGGCCGCCCACTCCCGGGCCCGCCGGCCGAGGGCGGTGCCCGACGCCAGGGCCTCCCAGTGGCCCCGCTCCCCGCAGGCGCAGAGCGGGCCGTCGCGGTCCACGGTGAAGTGCCCGATTTCCGCCGCGAAGCCGAAGCCGCCCCGGTTCACCGCGCCGTTGATGATGAGGCCGCCGCCGATGCCCGTTCCCAGCGTGACCATCAGCACCTCGCGTCTGTCCCGGCCCGCGCCGTGGAGGACCTCGGCCAGCGCAGCGACGTTGGCGTCGTTGTCGACCACCACCGGCACCGGGCAGACGGCCGCCAGCCGGGCCTGGGCGGCGACGCCGACGAAGCCGGGGAGGTTGGGGGCGTAGTGGACGACGCCGGCCAGGTCGACGAGGCCGGGCAGGCCCACGCCGACGGCGGCGATGTCGGGTTGGTCGGAGAGGAGGTCGGCCACCACGGCGGTGATGGCGGCCAGCACCGCCTCGGGACCGTCCGCCGTCGGCTGGCGGCGCTCGGCCACGATCTCGCCCTTCTCGGTGGCGGCGACGGCCAGGAGCTTCGTCCCGCCGATGTCGACCCCGGCGGTCAGCAAGGGTGAACTCACTTAAAAACGAAGGATCGCGCCGATGCGGCCGAGGACGTCGAGGTCGGCGTTCTCCCGCACCATCTGTACCCGGCACTTGTTGGCCAGGGCGTCCTCGACGGCCTCCTCGACGACGTCGTCGACGAGATCCATGGAGTTGGCGCAGACCGGGCAGCGCCGGCCCAGCGGGCCGAGGTACTGGCACGACCGGCACCGCCAGCCCTCGGTCTCGTAGCCGTCCGAGACCAGCAGCAGCTCGACACGGCGCCCCACCAGTGCCGCCAGCGTCGGTTCCAGGCCGGCCACGCCGCCGCCGGCGCCGACGGCGTCGCGCAGCCGGTCGACCAGAGCCGCCTCGTTGCGGCGGGCCACGGCGGCCTCCACGCACAGCGCCGCCTGGCGCACCTCGTCGGGCCCGGCGGTGGCGGAGATCGCCAGCCGGTCGGCCACACGATCCCTGATCCAGGGGTGGAGCAGCCCCTCGAGCTCCACGACCATCTCGTGCGGTCCGCCCAGGATGAGGTGGTCCACGGGCCGCTGCTGAAGCTCGGCGAAGGCTACTTCGGCGGCGTGCTTCAGGTGCCGGTGGGTCACCTCGTCGCTGTGGCGCTGGACGGCTGCTCCCCGGCTGCCCTGGGCGGGATGGCCGGCCTGATCGCCGCCCCGGGATACGGCGTCGAACACCTCGGTCTGCTCGGTGAGCTCCCCCAGCTCGAAGCGGAACAGGCGGGCCCGCTGGCGGTCGACGAGCATCACCGCGAACCGTTCGTAGGCCTGGAGGAGCGACTCCAGCGGCCGCACATGGGGCGTGTGGTTGACGACCACGCCGTTGCGGACGGGCAGGGGCGACTCCACGACCTCGAAGAAGCTGTCGATCGAGCAGGCGAAGAAGGCCAGTCCCCGGACCCGCGACCGGTCGAACCCGCTCCGCACCCAGCCGGCGATGCGGTCGAGGTCGGCGGCCACCGAGCGGGCCGCCTCCGGCCCGAACCCGGCCGCCTTCTCCCGGCCCTGGCGGATGAGGTGGTCGAGCTGGGCCTCGTAGTCGGAGTGGCGCGGATGGCTGCGCCCGTCGACGTCGAGGTAGCAGCTGGTCACCACGGCACTGCCGCGATGGCCGGCCAGCGCTCGGATCCGGTCCTCACTGATCACGCGGTCTCCCTTCGTCCGCCTCGGATTACGGGAGGGGGTCCCCCGCGGGAGTCCCCCATCAGGGGGATGTTGGGGGGCAATGCTACGGCCTGTCGACGGTGCCCCTCCCCGAGCGGGGAACCGGCTGATACCGTCGGCCCCGCACCTGGACGCAGGAGGGGGAAGGAATGGGCGCCAGCAAGGAGAGTCCGGCCACCGAGCTACTCGAGTGGGCCGTCCACAAGCTCGACGAGGCCAGCAAGACCGACTGGGTGGAGAAGTTCAACGCCCTGGCGTCGTCGAAGCCGGCCTATCTCCGGAACGCCGTCATGACGGCGGCGCCGTCCCTGCCCGCTCCGGCTCCCGCCCCGTCGGGAGGTCCGAGCCAGGCCGACGTCGATGCCGCCCTCCACCGGGCTGCCCAGGCCGAGGCCAAGGCCGAGACCCTGGCCCGGAAGGTGGCGGAGCTGGAGCAGAAGCTCGCCGGGGCGAATTCCCATCGGGAGGTCACGGTCCCCGACGACGAAGGGGCCCACGACGACGACGAGCACAAGTCGCACTGGTGGTCACGCCACCACTAGGCCCCGTCATCCGGATTTTCGAACGAGGCGGGCGGATTCGAACGAGGCGGGCGGGGCCGGTCAGCCGGCTCCGCCGCCAGCCTCGATGTACTGCTTGAGCTGCTTCATGGCGTTGTCGACGATCATGCCCGCCGCGGCCCGCTTCATGAACCCCGGCAGCGGCAGCGTCACGTCGACGGTCAACACGTAGCCGACCCGGGTGCCGTCGCCGTCGGGGTCGAAGCGGTAGGCCCCGTCGAGGCGCTTGAGGAAGTCGGCCTGCTCCAGCTTCCAGGAGAAGCCGCCCGGAGCGTCGGCGTAGTCGTACTCGAGGGTGTAGCCGATCGACTTCCCGAGGGCCGAGATCTGGTACCGCACCCGGCGGCCCCGGCCTTCGTCGTCGCGGTCGAGGACCTCGATCTCCTTCACATCGGTGGCCCACTGCGGGTAGCGGTCGAAGTCGATCGCCACCGCGTAGCACCGCTCGGGGGTCGCCTCGACGTGGATGCTCTCGCGTGCCTCGTCAGCCATAGAACGGCGGACCCTATCAACCCGTGGGGCGGGGCCCGGGCTGGTCGGGGTCGGGGATGCGGGGGAAGGTGCCGTAGCAGGCGGCCCACCAGGCGCACAGGGCCAGCGGGAACACCGGCTGGAGCACCCCGAACGGCTCCCCGGAGGCCGTCACGACCGTGACCGCCAGGGCGGCCAGCAGCGAGCCGAGGAGGAGCCGGCGGACGGGCCGGGGGGCCGAGCCCTGGAGGAAGAAGAGGCTGCCGACGGTGATGCGGTCCTCTTGGCGGGCGGTGCGGACCGCGGCCCGGGCCAGGGACAGGAGCGACAGCGGGATCGACACGACGAACAGCGCCAGGCTGACGGTGGCCGCCGGCAACTTGAAGGCGTCGACGCCGGCCGCGGCCGGAATGGCGGTGACGGCGAAGAGCCCGGTGCCGACCAGGCTGGCGATGATGACGCTGTGCCCGGGGAACTCGTCGAGCCGGTCGGGATTCACGGCCCGGGCGGCGGCGCGTCCGAGGGCGGCGGCGCGTCCGCCGGCGGCGCGTCCGAGAGCGGCGGCGGGTCCGAGAGCGGCGGCGGGTCCGAGAGCGGCGGCGGACCGAGCGTCGCTCGGGGGGCCGGGACGGGCGGTTCCCTGTGCGGCGCCGTGGGGCCAGAGCCGATCGAGGTGAAGACGGAGAGGTCGCCCCGGGCCAGCGGCGTCAGGCGGGCCGCCAGCCGGTCGTAGGCGAAGTCCCGCTCCGCCCGGGTGCGGGCGGCGGCGCCCATGGAGCGGCGAAGGCCCGGGTCGGACAGCAGCCGTCCGACGGCGGCGGCAACCGCGCCGGTGTCGAGCGGGTCGACGACGAAACCGGTGGTGCCGTCCTCGACCGCCTCCCAGGCTCCACCGCTGCGCCCGGCCACCGCCGGCACGCCACAGGCCGCCGCCTCCAGGAAGACGATGCCGAAGCCCTCGGCCTCCAGACCGCCCCACCGCTCGCGGCAGCACATGGCGAAGACGTCGGCGCAGGCGTAGAGGGCGGCGAGGTCCTCGTCGGGAACCCGGCCCAGGAGGTGGAAGCGGTCGCCGAGCCCCGCCCGGGCCGCCCGCCGGGCCAGCCGCGCCCGGTCCCGTCCGCCTCCGGCCAGGGCCAGATGGACAGGCCCGGATTCGCCTGTCGGGGCGGAGGATGAGCCGGCGTCGGCCGCGCCGGTCGGCCGAGAGGAGCCGGCGTCGGCCACGCCGGCCGGGGACGGGAACGCGGCGCCCTCGGAGGCGGGGAACGAGTGGCGGGCGAGGCGGGCCATGGCGTCGATCAGGACGTCGAAGCCTTTGCGGGGCACGAGGCGGCTGACGCCGAGTACGAGGGGGCCGGTCTCGGGGAGACCGAACCGTTTCCGGGTCGCGGCCCGGGCGGCGTCGCCGTCGGGGCGGAAGCGGTCGACGTCGACGCCGGGCGGGATCACGAGCCCGGGCAGGGACCGGCCGGCGGCCCGGGCGGCCTCGGCGGCGGGATAGGTCCCGGCGGCGAGGACACCGGCCGCGCCGGCGAGCACCCGGCGGAGGGCGGCCCGGGAGCCGGGGAGCCGCCCGGGGACGGTGACCTCGGCGCCGTGGAGGACGGCGACGTAGGGCGCCGCCCGCAGCCGGGGCCCCAGGGCGCCGAGCGGCAGGGCCGGATCGAGGAAGATCACGTCGGCCGCGACCTCCCGGGCCAGGGCGTCGATGCGACCGGCCAACGCCGGCGTGGGCAGCA
>JAUZEX010000423.1 GCA_030838815.1 Actinomycetota bacterium | reverse complement strand
CGACTTCGCCCCGGCCGGCGACCAGCCGGCCGCCATCGAATCCCTCACCGAGGGGCTCGAGGCGGGCGAGCGGTTCCAGACGCTGCTGGGGATCACCGGGTCGGGCAAGTCGTTCACCGTCGCCGGGGTGATCGCCCGGGCCCAGCGGCCGACGCTCGTCCTCGCCCCCAACAAGAGCCTGGCCGCGCAGCTGACGAGCGAGTTCCGGGAGTTCTTCCCCAAGAACCGGGTCGAGTACTTCGTCTCCTACTACGACTACTACCAGCCCGAGGCCTACCTCCCGACGACCGACACCTACATCGAGAAGGACAGCTCGATCAACGACGAGATCGACCGGCTCCGCCACGCCGCCACCAGCGGGCTGCTGTCCCGGCGGGACGTCATCATCGTCGCCTCCGTCTCGGCCATCTATGGCCTCGGCGCCCCCGACGAGTACGCCCACCAGCTCCTCACGCTGGAGGTGGGGGAGGAGCGCGACCAGCGATCGATCCTGTCCCGCATGGTCGACATGGGCTACGAGCGCAACGACCTCAACTTCGTGCGCAACAAGTTCCGGGTTCGGGGCGACACCATCGAGGTCTTCCCGGCCTACGAGGAGCAGGCCACCCGGATCCAGATGTTCGGCGACGAGATCGAACGGATCGTGTCGGTCGATCCGGTGACGGGCGAGGTCGTCACCGAGCTGGACAAGCTGGTCATGTTCCCGGCCTCCCACTACGTCGTGTCGAAGACCCGGATGGACCGGGCCGTGGCCCAGATCGAGGCGGAGCTGAAGGACCGGCTGGCCGAGCTGGAGGGCAAGGGAAAGCTCCTCGAGGCCCAACGGCTGCGCATGCGGACGACCTACGACCTGGAGATGCTCCGGGAGGTCGGCGTCTGCTCCGGGATCGAGAACTACTCCCGCCATCTCGACGGGCGCTCCGCCGGGCAGCGGCCCTTCACCCTGCTGGATTACTTCCCCAGCGACTTCCTGACCGTGATCGACGAGTCGCACGTGGCCGTCCCCCAGCTCCACGGCCAGTTCGAGGGTGACCGGTCCCGGAAGGACACGCTGGTCGAGCACGGTTTCCGCCTCCCGTCGGCCATGGACAACCGGCCGTTGCGCTTCGAGGAGTTCACCGAGCGGATCGGCCAGGCCATCTTCATGAGCGCCACCCCGTCCGCCTTCGAATTCGAAGTCTCGTCGCGGGTGGTGGAGCAGATCGTCCGCCCGACCGGGCTGATGGACCCGCAGGTCGTGGTCCGGCCCACCAAGGGCCAGATCGACGACCTGGTGGCCGAAATCCGGGCTCGGGAGGAGGCCGACCAGCGCGTGCTGGTCACCACGCTGACCAAGAAAATGTCCGAAGACCTCACGGAGTACCTCCTGGAGCTCGGGATCCGGGTGCGCTACCTCCACTCCGACATCGACACCATCCAGCGGGTCGAGATCCTCCGGGGCCTGCGGCTGGGCGAGTTCGACGTGCTGGTCGGTATCAACCTCCTCCGCGAGGGCCTCGACCTACCGGAGGTGTCGCTGGTGGCCATCCTCGACGCCGACAAGGAGGGGTTCCTCCGGTCGGAGACGGCACTCATCCAGACGATGGGCCGGGCCGCCCGCAACGTCGAGGGCCAGGTGATCATGTACGCCGACCACGTCACCGACTCGATGCGCAGGGCCATCTCCGAGACCGAACGGCGCCGCGGTCTCCAGGCCATCTACAACGAGGAACACGGGATCGACCCGCAGACGATCCGGAAGAAGGTCACCGACATCCTCGAGATGATCCGGGGCCGCAGCGACGATTCGGCCCCGGTTCCGGCCAAGGGGCGCCGCCGGATGACCGCCCGGGAGAACGCTCGCCGCCAGGAGCTGCTCGAGCTGCCCCACGACGAGCTCGGCCGGCTCATCCAATCCCTGGAGGAGGAGATGCACCAGGCGGCCACCGAACTCCGCTTCGAGTACGCCGCCCGCCTGCGCGACGAGATCAACGACCTGAAGCGGGAACTCCGCGAGGCCGGTTAGCCTTCTCGACCCCATGTCGGAGACGCTGATCGTCCGGGGCGCCCGGGAACACAACCTGAAGAACGTCAGCATCGAACTGCCGCGCGACCAGCTCATCGTGTTCACCGGGCTGTCGGGGTCGGGCAAGTCGTCGCTGGCCTTCGACACCATCTACGCCGAGGGGCAGCGGCGCTACGTCGAGTCGCTGTCGTCCTACGCCCGGCAGTTCCTGGGGCAGATGGACAAGCCCGACGTCGACTTCATCGAGGGCCTGTCCCCGGCCATCTCCATCGACCAGAAGTCGGCCTCGCGCAACCCCCGGTCGACGGTGGGGACGATCACCGAGATCTACGACTACCTCCGGCTCCTCTACGCCCGGATCGGGGTGCCGCACTGCCCCCAGTGCGGCAGTCAGATCACCCGCCAGACACCGCAGCAGATCGTCGATCGGGTGCTGGAGCTCCCCGAGGGCACACGCTTCCAGGTTCTGGCGCCGGTGGTGCGGGGCCGCAAGGGCGAGTACGAGTCGCTCCTCGCCGACCTCGGCCGCCAGGGCTACACCCGGGCCCGGGTCGACGGCGAGGTCGTCGAACTCACCGGCACCGAAGCGGCTCGGCCGAGGCTGGCCCGCTATGAGCAGCACACCATCGAGGTGGTGGTCGACCGGCTCGTCCGCCGTCCCGGCATCGAGCGCCGCCTGACCGACTCGCTGGAGACCGCCCTCCGGCTGGCCGAGGGCGTGGCCGAGGTCGAGATCGTGGCCCGGGACGAGGGCGAGGCTGTCGAGGGTGAGACCCTCACGTTCTCCCAGCACCTGGCCTGCGCCAACTGCGGGCTCTCGTTCGATGAGCTGGCGCCGAGGAACTT
>JAUZEX010000408.1 GCA_030838815.1 Actinomycetota bacterium | reverse complement strand
CCGTTCCCCCAGTACTCGAGGACCTTGGGGTCGCCGCTGATGTCGTCGTTGATGCCGGTCGGGCCGCCGAAGTCGCACATCTCGGGACTGGCCTCGACGGCCGGGTCGAGCCGGATGAGGGAGAAGTCCTTGGGCTCCTGGAGGATGGCGTAGGCGAACTCGCCGATGCGGTGCCCCGTCGAGTCCTTGGCCACCGGGCCGGTGCCCTTGGGCCAGGTCTTCTCGCCGGCATTGTCGGCCACCGGCCCCGAACCGAGGATGCAGTGGCCGGCGGTGCCGATGAAGCGCTCGTGGTCGGGCGCCTCGAAGAGGAAGTTGAGCGTGCAGAGGCCGACCTCGGTCTGCACCTCGGCGCCGGGCCGCACCCCGGGGCACGTGCCGACCCCGACCGGCTTGGTTCCGCCGGCGGCCGGAACCGGGATGAGCGAGCACTTGGCTCCGCCGAGGTTGAATGAAGCCGCCGAGGCGACCGCGGCCTTCTGCGGCGCCTGCGCCGCACCCTGCCCGGCCGATGCGGCCAGGGGCGTGACCGCCGCCCCGAGCACCGCCGCCAACCCCAGCATCAGCACCGAACGCCGCATCGTGACGACCCCCCTCAGGCGCAAAGTGCGCCAACTACTCCGAAATGACTTGGAAACTGGCGTTCGCATTCGCTTCGACACCGGGACAATCCGGACCTTCTTCCGCCTTCGCCCACAGCTGAAGGTGCGCCAATTACGCCATTTTGCCCCGCTTCTACGGGAATTCGTACGCGGCGTCCGCTGGGGTTCAGTGGGGGGTCGCCGGCTCCTCGACCAGTTCGATCAGGGTGCCGAAGGCTTCCTTGGGGTGCACGAAGGCCACCGTCGTCCCCCGGCTGCCGGGGCGCGGCGCGTCGTCGATCACCCGGTGACCTTCGCCCTTCACCCGGCCGAGCGCCTCGGCGCAGCTCTCGACCCGGTACCCGACGTGGTGCATGCCCTCCCCCTTGGCGGCCAGGAACTTGGCCACCGGGGAGTCGTCCCGGGTGGGGGTGAGGAGCTGGATGTAGGAGTCGGCCACCTTGATGAGGGCCTCGTCGACCCCGTCCTTCTCGATGCGCTCCCGGTGGACGGGCTCGACGCCGTAGGTGGATCGGTAGTACTCGATCGCCGCTTCCAGGTCGTGGACGGCGATGGCGACGTGGTCGATCTCGGTCAGCATGCCCGGGACTCTAGAACCGGTCAGGCATGGCGGCGGAAGACGTTGATCCGGTCCTCGCCGACCTTGGCCCGCAGCGCCGGGTCGGTCACCCCCAGACCTTCCTCGGGGGCCAGGCAGAGCACGCCGATCTTGCCCTCGTGGAGGTTCTGGTGGATCTGCCACGCCGCCTCGCCCGTCTCCTCCAGGGGATAGACCGACGAGAGGATGGGCTGGATCTTGCCCTGGCAGATCAGCCGGTTGGCCTCCCACGCCTCCCGGTAGTTGGCGAAGTGGGAGCCCTTGATGGTCTTGAGGCTCATCCACAGGTACCGGTTGTCGTACTCGATCATGTAGCCGGAGGTGGCGGCACAGGTGATCACCGTCCCGCCCCGGCGGGTCACGAACACCGACGCGCCCATGGTGTGGCGGCCAGGGTGCTCGAAGACGATGTCGGGGTCGCCGCCGGCCAGCTCCCGGATGCGCCGTCCGAACCGGCGCCACTCGGCCGGGTCCTGCGTACGCTCGTCCTTCCAGAACCGGTACCCCTCGGCCTTGCGGTCGATCACGTGCTCGACGCCGAGCTCGTGCATCAGGTCGACCTTCTCCGGCGACGAGACCACCGCCACCGGGGTGCCGCCGCCATTGAGGACGTACTGGCAGGCGTAGCCGCCGAGGCCGCCGCTCGCCCCCCAGACGAGGACGATCTGACCCTGCTGGACGGGGGCGCCGTTGGGGCTGACCAGCATCCGGTAAGACGTGCTGTTGGTCAGGGCATTACAGGCGGCCTCCTCCCAGGTGAGGTGGGCCGGCTTGGGCATCAGCTGGTTGGCCTTGACGACGGTGAGGTCGGCGAGGCCGCCGAAGTTGGACTCGAAGCCCCAGATGCGCTGGTTGGCGGCCAGCATCGAGTCGTCGTGGGCGGTCGGGTCCTGGTCGTCGACGTAGTTGCAGTGGATGGTCACCCGGTCGCCCGGCTTCCAGTTCCGCACCGCCGAGCCCGTCCGCAGGACCACGCCCGAGGCGTCGCTCCCGATGATGTGGTACGGCAGATCGTGGCGCTTCCCCCAGACGCTCTCCCGGCCGAGGCGGTCGAGGAAGAGGAACGTCGGGAGTGGCTCGAAGATCGAGGTCCAGACGGTATTGAAGTTGATTGCGCTGGCCATCACCGCCACCACGGCCTCGTCCGGAGCCAGCTCCGGGATCGGGACCTGGTCGATGTGGATGCTCTTCTTCGGGTCCTTCTCCTCCGACAGCATCCCGGCGAAGAGCTCGACGTCGTCCTTGTGGACGGTCGCGGCCCGGAAGGTCTCGGGGAGAGGCAGCGCCTGCAGCTCGGGTCCGGAGGCGTCGTTCAGGATGGCGTCCAGGATCTCCTGCATGAGGAAATGTTACCCCCGGGTCTGCTTGATATGTCAACCAAATGCTTGAAGGACTTGTGTTGCCGAAGCCGATACCCAGGATCTCCCAGAGAGAACCCACGAGCTTCCCTCGATCGCAGGAGCCGGTTCTCCCCGGAGGAAAAGCGCTCGTAGAATCGGAGGCCTCGCCACGACACAGGGAGCGCGCCATGCCTGGTTCGGTCATCGTCTCTGCCGCTCGCACACCAATCGGGAAGCAGGCCGGGGGGCTCGCCGGCTTCTCCGCCATGGACCTCGGCGGTTTCGCCATCAAGGCGGCGCTGGAACGGGCCGGGATCAGCGGTGACGCCGTCGACTACGTGATCATGGGCCAGGTCCTCCAGGCCGGGCAGGGCCAGATCACCGCCCGCCAGGCCTCGGTCAAGGGCGGCGTCCCGATGACGGTCCCGGCCATGACGCTCAACAAGGTCTGCCTGTCGGGAATCAACGCCCTCTACGCCGCCGACCAGATGATCCAGGCGGGCGATGCCGACGTCGTCGTGGCCGGCGGGATGGAGTCGATGACCAAGGCCCCCTACCTGCTGCCCGGCGCACGGGCCGGCTACCGCATGGGCAACGCCGAGCTGATCGACTCGATGATCCTCGACGGGCTGTGGTGCGCCTTCGACGCCGTCCACATGGGCTCCGGCACCGAGAAGTACAACGCCCAGTACTCGATCACCCGCCAGGCGGCCGACGAGCTGGCCGCCCAGAGCCACGAGCGGGCCGCCGCCGCCATCAAGGACGGGCGCTTCGCCGACGAGATCACCCCGGTGTCGGTGCCGCAGCGCAAGGGCGACCCGATCGTGATCGACTCCGACGAGGGTGTGCGGCCGGGCACGACGGCCGAGAGCCTCGGCAACCTCCGGCCCGCCTTCTCGAAGGAAGGCACGATCACGGCCGGTA
>JAUZEX010000393.1 GCA_030838815.1 Actinomycetota bacterium | reverse complement strand
TGACGATCGGTTGGTAGTCAAGGACGAGCTCACCCCGGCTGGCGGCGCCGGCCACGTCCGCCTTGAGCTCGTTGTGTTCGACGACGGCTTCGTCGAGGACGGCGTCATACTGCTCGACCCGGTTCTTGCCCCGGCCCTTGGCCGTGTACATGGCCACGTCGGCCTCGCGCATGAGGCTTTCCGGGTCGCTGTCGTGGTGGCGCATGGCCAACCCGACGCTGGCCCCCACATGGACCCAGGTGCCGTCGATCTCCACCGGTGTCGCCAGAGCGGTCACCGTCCGCTCGGCCACGGCGAGGGCCGCGGCGGGGTCGGGGACACCGTCGAGGAGCAGCGCGAACTCGTCACCGCCCAGGCGGGCCACGAGATCCCCGGGCCGGACCGTGGTCTCGAGGCGGGCGGCCACCACGCTCAGGAGCTCGTCGCCGGCGGCGTGGCCCAGGGTGTCGTTCACGTCCTTGAAGTCGTCGAGGTCCACGAACAGCACCGCCTGGGTCCCGCTCCGCCGTTCTGGCCGGGCCAGCGCCGCCTCCAGGCGAGCCCGGAACGCCGCCCGGTTCGCCAGACCGGTCAGCGAGTCGTGATTCGCCTGTCGGGTCAGGCTCCGCTGGCTGCCGGCGATGGCGTCGGCCATGGCGTTGAAACTGACCGCCAGATCGCCGAGCTCATCGGCCCGGTGGAGCTCGACACGATGATCCAGTTCGCCCGAGGCCAGCTGGTTGGCCGCATCTCGCAGCGAGCCCACCGGTCGCAACACCTCGGCTGACAGCCGTCGGGCGAAACGCAACATCAGGCCACTCATCAGGAAAACGAGGGCGACCAGGGCGACCGTCCCGACCTTCTCGGTCTGGGCGTCCCGGGCCAGTTCGGCGCGGGCGTCGGCGCGACTGGCCTCGCCGCCCCGGTCGAGCATTGCCACCACGGCGGGGCCACCGACGGCGATCGCCGCGCCCCGCACCTCGATGGGCGCCGGGTTGTCGAGCGGGCCGACCGCGGCGACCATCACCTCCCAGCGTTCGGAAGCCTGCTGGAGCGCTCGCCGCTCCGCCGCCGAATGCGCCGCGGCGATCCCTTGGGCGAACTGAGCCCGGATGGACGCCGCGAGGGTGGGAACCCCGGCGAAGTCCGTGCCGGTCAGGAGGATGGCGTGCGGAAGGATGTCGGCCCGCAGGCGGGCGAGGAGGGTGGCCTCGCTCTCGACCTGTTCGGCGGTGTGCCGGAAGGTGCCAACCAGCACGTGCGTCGCGGTGAGGTTGGCCAATCCCCCCACGACGACGACGACGAAGAGGACGGTGAGCGCTCGGTGCCAGCGCGAACGAAGACTGGTGGCTTGGCGCGTCGATTTCATGTGTGCTCCTGGTTCGGCGGCCCGGCTGCCTTTCCGTCCACGACGGGGTAGGCCCGATGGCTTTGCGTCGCCGGGTTTCTCCGGGTTTGCCGTTTCGGTCAAAGAGATCGCGATTGGCGCCCTCAACGGCGGATCGTCCAACTCGCGTCCCTTCTTGAGGGACAAAACACCAAGGCTGCTCTCGATCGCCTCAATCCTCAAGTGTTGGGTTAGCTCCGAGGGTATTCGTGGTGCCCGGGTCGTCTCCCTCACCCCTGGGACCTCAACTCCAGTACGCTGGGTACTTGCCCCGGACGTCGCCAGAGGCCCGCTGCTCGTGGTTGCGTGGGTTGATCCGAAAGGGGGCAGCGACATGGTTCGTGTGCTCATTTGTGACGACGATGCCGTCATCCGGACGTTCCTTCGGGCCGTGCTCGAGGACGGGGGTGCGGCCGTCGAGGAAGCGACGGACGGCGACGAGTGTGTGGAGGCGGTCCGCCGGTCGGTGCCCGATCTTCTGATCCTCGATTTCATGATGCCGAAGCGGGATGGGATCTCGGCCCTGGCCGAGATCGCGCCGGAGTTCCCTGATCTCGCCGTCCTCATGGTCAGCGCCTACCTGGAGGACGTGAGGGATGTGGCCGAGGCGTTGGGTGCACGCTGCATCCTGAAGAGTGACTTCCTGGCCAACGCGGCTGACCTGCTGACCGAGTACGCCGGGCTCGAACCGGCAAACGGCGTCGAACTGGTGTAGCCGCGCATCGAACGAGGACCATCGAGGCACTGCTCACCGCGCCGAAGCCGCTCTCATCGGCTTTGTAGTTGGCCTTGAGCGATTCAGCCCGTTCGACGGGGCTTCTGCTGCGGTACGGTGCGTGGTACGGTTCGGGGATGGACCGGCGCTTGAAGCGCCTGCTCGACCTGCTGGACGGGGTCGGGGAGGACACCGTCAACACTTCGGTGCGGCTGCCGGTGCGGTTGCGCGACGCGGCAGCAGTCGCGGCTGAGATGGGTCTGGCGTCCTCGACGACGGAGCTGACCGTCCGTGGTCTGCGGGATGTGCTCGAGGCGTTCGCCCAGCGGGCGGTGCTCGACGCGCATTACCGGGCCCACCCCGAGGTTCGGCCGAGCCTGGCCGAGGTCGCCCAAGCGGCGGCGGAGCTTGACGGGAACCCGTTGGCCGGCCGGCCCGAGCTGATCCGCCGGGCCGCGGAGGAGATCCACTCCGTCAAGGACGACCCGGACCCCGACGACGTCCTGCTCTACGCCGCCGGCCTCGCCGCCGCGGCGTGAAGGCCGCCACCCGGACCGTCGTTCTCGACCACGAGGCCGTCCAGGCTCTCGTCGACGTGGCCCACCCCAAGCACCGGCGGGTTCTCGCCGCTGTCGAAGCGACCGCGGCCCGAAATCTTCGCCGGGCCGGCACCGTCCACCTCGTTGTTCCCACGGCCGTCCGGGTTGAGGCCGGCTGGGACCGGCGGGCCGGGAAGTCCGGTGCCGTCAACCGCCTCCGGGCCGCCGACAGCTCTCTTGACCAGCAGGCCGCCGACCGGGCCGCCGATGTCGTCACCGCGCTCGGCGTGTCCGTCGCGGACGCCCACCTCGGCTCGGTGCTGGCCACCACTCCCGGGCCCCATGCCGTCCTCACCAGTGAGGAGGCGGACGTCCGCCGGATCTCCGGGCACATCGGGATCCCGGTCACTGTCGTCGTCGTGTAAGGCGCCGCCGACCCGGGACGCGGTCCTCAGGAGTGCAGGATGGGGATTGTCCGGGAACCGTTTTCGGCGTGCTCGGCGACGAGGGGGATACCGATCATCTCGGCCCGGGGTCGCCGGACATTGCGTCCAGCTTACGAAACAGCGCATTTCCGGCGCAGTCTTGTCTCAGGTCAGCCGGGCGGCGGCGAAGGCCAGCGCCGACAGGGCTCCCGCCGTTCCCGCCAATGTGATCGCCAGCTGGCGGCCCTGGGCGGTCAGGGCCGTTTGCAGCTCTCCCCTGAAGGCCGCCACAAGCTTGTGCTCCAGGGCTTCGGACCGCAGGTCGACACGCTCCTCCAGCGCTGCGAACCTCAGGTCGAGACGCTGTTCGAGGGCGTCGAGATCCCGCTTCATGGCGACGTCGGCCCATCCGATGGGCGGAAGATGCTCCATCAGGGTCGTGGCCGCCTCGGGGCCGAGAACCTCTTCGAGGCGAAGGTAGAGCACGTGTCGGGACCGCTCATCAAGAACCATGGTCGCTCCTCAGGACGGGATCGCGCAAACGTCGGGAAGCGACGCGCCCGGCTCCCGAGGGCGTCCGAACGCTACCGAAAGACGCATCCGATCGACAAAGCATTTTGGTCGGCGGGGCCAGAGGCTGTCCGGCGACAAGCGCCTCGCCCCAGCGGCCGGCCGGGCCGTGGTCGACCGGGGGCCAGTTCGTCGCGGGACTCGTCAGGGACGTCGCGGATGGTGATGGAGGCCAGCATCCACTGTGCTGGTCAGCACAGCGCCTTGCAATGACGGGAGCGAAGGCGGCGAGTGGGAGACTGAAGGTCATGCAGCAGCCGTTTGGCGAGGAGCGGGCGCCGGCGTCGAGGTCGGGGGACGGGTTCGTCACCGTGGCGGACGGGACTGCCCGGTGGGGGCGGTTCGGGGCGGCGGGGGTGCTGGTGCGGTGCGCAAACGCGGACGGGACGTGGTCGTACTTCCTGGCCCGGCGGTCGGAATGGTGCCACCAGGGGGGTTGCTGGGCGGTTCCGGGGGGTGCCCTCATGGAGGGGGAGGCGCCGCTCGAGGGGGCACGGCGGGAGTTCGCGGAGGAGATCGGCGATGTGCTGGGGGAGGGCTTCAGGGCCGTCGACGTCCACGAGGACGACCACGGCGGCTGGTCGTACTGGACCATCGTCGTCGAGGTCGCCGAGCCCTTCGCCGTGCCGGCCACGGTGAACTGGGAGACGGCCGAGGCCGGCTGGATCCCGCACGCCCGACTGTCCGAGCTCGAACTGCTGGGCGCTTTCCGCCGGACGCTCGTCCGGCTCGGGATCCTCGGCGAGGTCGGCCCGTAGCCA
>JAUZEX010000375.1 GCA_030838815.1 Actinomycetota bacterium | reverse complement strand
ACGTCTCGACGATCGTCGGCGTGCGGCCGTTCGAGTTCATCCCTGCCGACTACGAGCGCCCGCTCGTGACCGCCGGCTTCGAGCCGCTGGACATCCTCCAGGCGATCCAGATGATCATGACCCAGATCGGCAAGGGCGAGAGCAAGGTCGAGAACCAGTACGCGCGCGTCGTGCCCTACGAGGGCAACCTGGCCGCCCTGAAGGTGATGAGCGAGGTCTTCGAGCTGCGGCCCCACTTCGAGTGGCGCGGCCTGGGCTTCATCTCGCAGAGCGGGCTGAAGCTGTCGGAGGCCTACGCGGACTTCGACGCCGAGCTGCGCTACGCGATCCCCGGCGTCCGGGTCGCCGACCCCAAGGCCTGCCAGTGCGGCGAGGTCCTCAAGGGCGTCATCAAGCCGTGGGAGTGCAAGGTCTTCGGGACGGCGTGCACCCCGGAGACCCCGATCGGGACGTGCATGGTGTCGTCCGAGGGCGCCTGCGCCGCCTATTACAACTTCGGCCGCTTCACCCGGGAACGGGTGCAGGTGGCGATCCGGTCATGACCCCCGAGCAGCAGGTGCAGGCCGACTGGGCCGAGGAGGCGGTCCGGGAGGCAGCCCTCCAGGAGTCGGGCGTGTCGGTCGGCCCGGTGGGCCAGCAGCACCTGACCAAGGAGCAACAGGTCCTCCAGCGCATCGAGGCGGCGCGCCAGAAGAAGGCCAAGATCAAAGAGGAGCGCATCACGCTGGCCCACGGTGCCGGCGGGAAGGCGACGCACACCCTCATCGACGCGCTGTTCCTGGAGGCGTTCCGTAACCCGCTCCTCGAAGCGATGGAGGACCAGGCCGTCCTCTCGGTCGGCGGGGCCCGGATCGCCTTCACGACCGACTCCTACGTCGTGTCACCGATCTTCTTCCCCGGCGGCGATATCGGCGACCTGGCTGTCAACGGCACCGTCAACGACCTGGCCATGTCCGGTGCCCGACCGCTGTACCTGTCCTGCGGTTTCATCCTCGAGGAGGGGTTCCCGGTCGCCGACCTGCAGCGCATCGCCGCCTCCATGGCGGTGGCGGCCCAGGCGGCGGGCGTGACCATCGTGACCGGCGACACCAAGGTGGTTCAGAGGGGCAAAGCCGACGGCTGCTTCATCAACACCGCCGGCGTGGGGCTCCTCGAGCGGCCGGTCGAGCTTGGAGCCCACCGCTGCCGGCCCGGCGACGCCATCATCGTCTCCGGCCCGATCGGCGATCACGGCGTCACGATCATGCTGGCCCGCGGGGAGCTCGAGATCGAGGCTGACGTCAAGTCCGACACTGCGCCGTTGCACGACCTCGTCGCCGCCGTGCTCGACGCCGTGCCCGACGGCGTGCGGGCCATGCGCGACGCCACCCGGGGCGGAGTGGCCACGATCCTCAACGAGATGGCCAAGGCCTCGAACGTGGCCGTGATCATCGAGGAGGACAGGGTCCCGGTCCGACCCGAGGTCAACGGCGCCTGCGAGATCCTCGGAATCGATCCTCTCTACGTCGCCTGCGAAGGCCGGTTCGTGATCGTGGTCGACGGAGAGGCGGCGCAGGACGCGCTGGCGGCGCTGCAGAGCCAGCCCGGCGGCGAACGGGCGGCGATCATCGGCCGCATCAAGGACGACCCTCCCGGTCTGGTCCTGCTCAAGACAGGCTTCGGGGGCACCCGTATCGTCGACATGCTCGTGGGCGACCCGCTGCCCCGCATCTGCTGAAGCGAGCCTGAGGCCCGGTCAATGGCCGCCGATCTCCGCCCGTCCGACCGGCTCTGGTTCAAGCGGTGCCGACGGTCGTGGGATTTCGGCTCGCGGCTGCGCCGCAACCTGGAGCCGGCCGAACCCCGCTACACGCTCGATCTGGACCGGGCCCTCAGGGACGGGCTGGCTGTCTACTATTTTCCCGGTATGTGGGAGTGGGACCGCAAGGTGGTCCTGCCCCTGGCCTTCGCGGCCTTCGAGAGGGCGATGCGCCGGCAGCGGGAGGATCACGAGCTGACGGCGGCCGAGGAGGAGGCGTGGGAGCAGGGCATGGCCACGGGGAGCGCGCTCCTCGACCGGTACCTGGCGTGGGCCCCGGCCGCCGACCGGTTCTGGCCGGTGCGGGTGGAGACCGATTTCGACGTCCAGATCCCCGACCCCACGACGGCAGACACCGATCTGGTCACGCCCGACGGTCAGGTCGTCCGGTACGGGGGACGGGTCGACCTGCTCGTCGTTGACGAGCACGATGCCTACTGGGTGGTGCGTCACCGCGTCGTCGACGACGGGTTCACGGAACCCGACCTGCTGATCCTCGACGACGACGCCGTCGCCGCCTGCTGGGCCTGGGAGCTGTTCTATCTCGGGATGCGGATCTCCGGCACGATCCACAACGAGCTGCGGATCGGGGGCGACCCTCCCGATCCGGCCGAGCCGGTGCGCCGCCCCCGGGCCGCCCATGCGTTCGCCCGGGCCCGGGCTGAGGCGCGGCGCAACGCCGAGACCGAAGCGGAGCGCGTTGCCGAGTCGGAACGGCAGTCATCAGCTCCGGTTCCCGGTCACCGGCGGATGTACGCCAAGGCGGAGCACGTCTCGATGGACGTCGTCGTCGAAGAAGGCGGTGGGATGTTCCGCCGTACCCGCATTCCCCGCACCAGGGCGGCCCTCGACGACCTGGGGCGGCGACTGGCCACCGAGGCCCTCGAGATGCTCGACCCGGAGCCGGCGCTCTATCCCACCCCGGCGCCCGAGCACTGCGGTGTCTGCGACTTCCGCTGCCCCTGTCTCGCCCTGAACGACGGCGCCGACGCGGACGCTATTGTCAAAACGAACTACCGGGTCCGCCCGCCGGAGGCTCCCGAAGAGGGTCGTCTCGGGGCGGTGACGTGGTCGATGAGTCGGGGCGCGGCACCACCCCCGCAGTGGGTGCAGCGTGACCGCCATCGCTGAAGCGCGCCGTCCGTACCTTATGTCCCCCCCCGTATCCACCCTCCGGGGGAACCGCCTCCCCCCTCCCTGAGGAACCATCGATTTCCTACAAGGGGGTGGGAAATTGGCCAGGAAATATGGGCAGCATCGCGCGCGGTGGCGCAGTGAACGGGGCGCAGTAGCCCTCACCAATGGGGTCGTCATCGCCGTCGTGGTCGTCGCCGGGCTTGTCAGCGTCTCGCTGTTGGCCCGCACGGCGAGAGCCGCGAACCGGATCAACCACAAAGCAGAGAACATTGCCAAGACCGGTCAGGGCATCAACACCGCCACGGACTCGGTCATCCAACTCAACCGGACCAACGAGAGTGCCAGCTCGATCCTGACCAGCGCCAAGCCGCTGGAAGGAAAACTGGCCCAGGTCGTCACGCTGGCCCAGTCCGTTGACGGACTCGCCAAGTCCATCAACGGCACGGCCGGCACCATCAACCAGAGCGGTGGCACGATCAACGGGACGGCCTCGGCGATCAACGGCAGCGCCGTAAAGATCAACGGGACGGCCAAGACGATCGGGGGGACGGCCAAGGCCATCTCCGGCAGCGCGACCAGCATCAACGGCAGCGCGACCGCCATCAACGCCACGGCCGGGGCGATCAACTCCCAGGCCGCCGCCATTCTGAACGTGGCCAAGCGCATCAATGACGACGTGGCTCAGATCAACACGAACCTCGACGGCACGATCGCGATGGCCAACACGATCAAGGGTGACACCGGAAACATCCTCACCGAAGCCAAGGCCGCCGAGCATTGGGCCGCGTGCATCGACAAGCGCATCGGCGCCGTCGGCGCTCCGTGCTGATAGAAGGGAGCTGAACATGGCAACAGCAGCAGCATCGGCTCCCCGGAAGGCAGCAACGGGAGCACTCACCGGCTGGATGTGGACCTGGGTCACCATCGGTGTCCTCGTCGTTCTCGTCGTCGTCGGTTTCCTGGTGGGGATCGTCTCCTCCCTGGAGGGCATCGACTCCAACCTGGCCGAGGCCAACTCGGCCGTGTCGGGGGCGGGTGGCGACGTGAAGCCTCTGCCGGCCCACATCGCCGACATCAACGGAAACCTGCAGGCGATCGACACGTCCCTGAAGCCGATCCCGGCCCAGGCCGACCAGATCATCACCAACCTGACCTCGATCCAGGGGTCCCTGACGAGCGTCGACGGCTCCCTCAAGAGCACGTCCGGCACCCTCGTCGGCACCTCAGGCTCGCTGGTCAACACGTCCAACTCGCTGGTCGACACGGCCAACTCGCTGGTGGACACGTCCGGCATCCTGGCCGGCACCTCCGGCGTGCTGGACAAGATCGCCAAGTCGCTGGTCGACACGTCGAACGTCCTGACCACGGTCAAGGGCACCGCCGTCACGATCACGGGCGTCCTCGAAGATGCTGAGCACCCGGCCGACGGCCTCGGTGCCCACAACATCTACGAGCGTGTGGCCACGGCCAACGGGGTACTCGGGACGGTTCACACCGACGCCGGCAACATCATCGGCTCGCTGAAGAACACCAACGGGTCCCTCAAGGAAGCCTGCGGCAAGCTCGGTGGGCCGTGCAACTAAGGGGTCGAGTGATGAGGAAACCCAGATTCAGTGACGAGACCGGCCTCGCCGGCAAAATCCTCGTCGGGGTCATCGCCTGGGCCCTCGGAGCTGTCCTCCTGCTGACCAACACCCTGGTGGCGGCCCAGCAGATCGACACCCGGGTCGACCGGATCACCCACACGGTCGGGCCCATCGATCACAACCTCGACTCGGTCGCGCTGGCGATCAAGACCAACGAGATTGCCACAGAGATCCTGGCCGCGGCGAAGCCGCTGTCGGGGCAGGCCGACCAGATCGTCCAGGCGTCGGCGAGCATCGATAGCTCGGCCAAGTCAATCAACACGACGGTCGGCCAGATCGGCGAAGCCGTGAAGGGCATCGACGCAAACGCCCACTCGATCAACGGCAACGTCCTCGACATCAACAAAACCGTCAAGGACATCAACGGCACGGCCAAGACGATCAGCTCGACCGTCAACGGCATCAGCGGGAACGTCACAGGGATCGGCGGATCGGTGAACGGCATCTCCGGCAGCCTGTCGGCCGTCCTCGATGTGGTGAAGCAGATCCGCGGTGACCACGCCGCCACCGGCCCGAGCGGCGTCGGCATCGCCGCGATCAACCGCCGGGCCGACGCGATCATCGGACTGGTGCAGGCGATCAAGGGCGACACCGCCAACATTCTGGGGTCCGTCCTGAAGATCGAGCAGTCGGCCAAGTCCATCGCGGCCAAAGCACATCCAATCCCGACCATCGTGGGGTGAGGCGATGCCTGGCAGCCCGTCACAGGACTGCCAGGCTCGCTTTCCTTCTTCAGCCCCCGGGCGGAAGGACCCGAAAGGACCCGATGACCTCGTCGAAGAGATGAGCGAGGGGCTGGAAGTTGTCCTTCGGCAGAGCCTGGAACACGAAGCTGATCATCGTGGAGCCCTTGAAGAGAAAGTAATGCGTGTGCACTCCGTCTTGACCCGTGGCGGGATCCTTGAAGGTGTAGAAGTAGAAGTAGCCG
>JAUZEX010000332.1 GCA_030838815.1 Actinomycetota bacterium | reverse complement strand
ACGGCGTCGCTCCCTTCTCGAGCTCCCGCTGCCGGACCCGCAGCGCCTGGTACTCCTTGTGACCGGCCAGCCGGGCCCGGACCTTGGCGTCGACGGTGTCGGGGCTCTTCCAGGCCGAGGTCCAGGTGCTGTCCACCTCGGCGGCCACGGCCCGCCGGACGGCGTCGAGCTGCATCCGCACCGTGTCCAGCTCGGTGCTCACGTTGTCGGTCATGGGTTCCTTCGCTTCTCGAAGTCCGCCCCGCGGGGGGCGAGGGGGCCGGTGACCTCCGTCTCGTACTCGCCGATCCACTCCGCCTTCCAGGCCCGGTCGTAGCGCTCCGGATTGCAGCCCGGGTCGTAGAGGGCGATGAGCTCGGCGGTCATGGCCACCCGGTGGGAACGGCCCCCACCGGGCGGGTCGAACGTGGCCACGTACACCTGCCACTTCCCCCCGGCCCGCTCGGCCCAGCAGTGGGCGGCGGAGTGCTTCCAGGGAAAACCCTCTTCGGCCAGGTTTTCGGAGTGGCCGACGTAGATGACGGCATAGGTGTCGGGCCGGGTGTCGGGCTCGGGTTTGTACATCACCGCGAAGAGGCCCGGCTGCTCGGGGGGTGTCCACCCACCGAGCAGCCACGGCCCTTCGAAGGAATAGCCGGCCAGGCTTCCGAGACGGATCACGACGCGCTCCCGGGTCAGTTGGTGGTGTCGTACCCGCCCCGGTTCCAGCGGACGGCCTGGCGGTACACCGTGGTCCTCGGCTGGCCGAGGACAGGCGGGGGCGCCTCGGAGTCCTGCGGATAGCACGTGGTGCGGGGCTCGGCCGCCGTTTCGTCCGGCGCCGCCGCCACCGGCATGGGCGGGCGGTCGGGCGCCGACGCCGTCGGCCGGGGGCCGGGCAGGGGCGGAGCGGGGTCGGTCTTCTTGCGCTTGAACATCATCATGTCTCCCCTTACGCGGGCTGCGGTTGATGACAACGGCGTTGACCGGCGGCCTCGCGGGCCGCCTCGTAGCGGCGGCCGACGGCGTTCCAGTCGACGATCTTCCAGAAGGCGTCGACGTAGTCGCCCTGCCGCCACTGGTGCTCGGTGCAGTAGGCGTGTTCCCACAGGTCGAGGCCCAGGAGCGGCCGCTCTCCGACGAGCAGGGGCGAGTCGTGGTTGGGCAGCGTGTAGAGGACGAGCTTGCCCCGGGTCAGGATGAGCCAGATCCAGCCGCTGCCGAACAGGTTGGCGGCGATGAGGCTGAACCGGCCCTGGAAGGTCTCGAACGACCCGAAGGTCTCGTCGATGGCCTGGCCCAGGGCGCCGGACGGAGCCCCACCGCCGCCGGGCGCCAGGCTGGCCCACAGCAGACTGTGGTTGGCGTGACCCCCACCGTGGTTGCGGACGGCCGACCGCGAGTCCTCCGGGACCTCGTCGATGTGGCGGAGGAGCTCGTCGACGGGCAATTCCTGAAGTGACGGATCCAGCTGCCCCAGGACGGCGTTGAGCCGGTCAACGTGGCCCTGGTGGATGCGGCGGTGGTGGAGCTTCAGCGCTCGAGCGTCGACGTGGGGCTCGAGCGCGTCGTAGGCATAGGGGAGGTCGGGGAGCGTGTGCCCGGCCATTAACGCCTCCTTTTCTCAAAAGAATGCGACAATGCCGCGGTTTCCTATTGCATGTTCAGTTCGCAGGTATAGCATCAGTATCGATGCCGATAAAGCGAAATGACTCGGGTGCAATCTTCGATGTTCTGGTCGGTTTCGGGCGCGCTCTGCGCCACGAAGGCGTGGCGGTGGGCTCGGGGCAGGTGCTGACGTTCTGCCAGGCGTCGGCCCGGCTCGACCCCACCGACCTGGTCGACCTGTACTGGAGCGGCCGGGCCTGCCTCGTCACCCGCCAGCTCGACGTGGCGGCCTACGACCGGGTGTTCCGGGCCTACTTCCTCGGTGCCCGGACCGAGCTGAACGAGTTCCTCCGGCTGAAGGCCAAGGCCTCGCCGGAGGCCGAGTCCATGCTGGAGATCCTGCCGGGCGACGAGTCGGGCGAGGAGCGGCCGGAGGAGGAGCACCTTGGCCTCATGGCCTCCACGATCGAGACCCTGCGCCATAAGCGTTTCGATGACTGTACGCCCGAAGAGCTCGAGGCGGTCCGCAAGCTCATGACCCGCTTCCGGTTGCGGCCGCCCAAGCGCAAGACCCGCCGGACGCGGCCCGGGTCGTGCCACCGCTACCCCGACCTCCGGCGGACGATCCGCCAGGGCCTGCGGACCCAGGGCGAGATGGTGGAGCAGTGCTGGCGGGACCGGCGCGTCCGGCGGCGCAAGATCGTGCTCATCCTCGACGTGTCGGGCTCGATGACGGAGTACTCCCGGGCGCTGCTCCAGTTCGCCCACTCGGCCGCCCGGGTGTCGGCGGGCCCATCGGGTCGGTTGTTCGGTCGGGTGGAGGTGTTCTGCTTCGGCACGCACCTGACCCGCATCACCGAAGCTATCGGCAAGCGCGATCCCGACCACGCGCTGGCCGAGGCGTCCCGAGCAGTCGTCGACTGGGAGGGCGGCACCAAGATCGGCGCCTCGCTCGACCTGTTCGTGCGGAGCTGGGGCCGCCGGGGGATGTGCCGGGGGGCGATCGTGGTCATCTGCTCCGACGGGCTGGAGCGCGGCCATCCCGAGCTGTTGGCCACGACCATGGAGCGCCTCGCCCGGTTGAGTCACCGGATCGTGTGGATGAACCCGCTGAAGGGCGACAACGCCGCGTTCCAGCCCCGCACCGTCGGGATGCTGGCCGCTCTGCCTTTTGTCGACCTGCTGTTGTCCGGTCACGATCTGAGTAGCCTCGAGGAGTTGGCGGAGTGCCTGCCGGCCCTGGCGTAGTGCCGAGGCACTAGAGGACTCGGAGGCTTCCGGCGACGCGGTCGAACAGCGGCGCCAGCCGACCGAAGTCGTCGTCCGGGAGGGCC
>JAUZEX010000309.1 GCA_030838815.1 Actinomycetota bacterium | reverse complement strand
CCGGCGGGATGAAGTTGCGCCGCCGGACCTCGGCGGGATCCTGCCCGATCTCCACCCCGTACAGATCCATGGCCCGTTCCAGGGCGGTGCAGGCCTCGGGGCGGCCGGCGCCCCGGTAGGCGCCGACGCTGGTGGTGTTGGTGACCGCCACCGAGGCCCGCACGTCGATCTTCGGAATGGTGTAGACGCCGGCGGCCATCATGCGGGTGAGGGTGGGGAGGAACACGGCCAGGGCGGGGTAGGCCCCGACGTCGGCGATCAGGTGACCCCGGAGCCCGACGATGGTGCCGTCGGCCTTGGCCCCGACCTCGATGTGCTGGATCTGGGCCCGGCCATGCGTCATGGCGGTCATCGATTCGGACCGGGTCTCGACCCACCGGACGGGCCGGCCGAGGCGGCGGGCGGCGGCGGCGATCACGACGTACTCGGAGTAGAGGCCGATCTTGGCCCCGAACCCGCCGCCGACCGCGGGGCAGGCCACCCGCACCTTCTCCTGGGGCAGGCCGAGGGCGCCGGCCAGGGGATCGCGGACGCCGAAGGGATGCTGGTTGGACACCCACAGCATCAGGTGGTCGTCCGTGCCGTCCGGTCCAGCGCCGGGCACGGCGGCGGCGGCGTTGACCTCGAGGGGGACGGGCGCCAGGCGCTGGTTCACGATCCGGCCGGAGACGACCGTGTCGGCCCCCTCGAAGACGTCCGGGGTGCGGCCGAAGTCGAACTCCACCACCAGGTTGCTGCCGTGCTCGGGGAAGAGGACGGGCGCCCCGTCGGCCAGGGCCGCCTCGGCGTCCGCCACCGCCGGAAGCGGGTCGTAGTCGACGACGACCTCGCCGGCGGCATCGAACGCCTGGCCGGGCGTCTCGGCCACGACGACGGCGATGGTGTCCCCCACGAAGCGGACCGTGCCCCGGGCCAGCGGCGGACGGCTCATGACCGGCGGCGCCATGGCGAAGGCCGGGATGTCGGGGAGACCGAGGTCGTCGACGGTGTACACCGCCACCACGCCCGGCATCTTGGCCGCGGCCCCGGTGTCGACCCCGCCGAGGCGGGCGTGGGCGACGGTCGAGCGGACGAAGACGGCGGTCAGTACGCCGGGCAGCTCGAGGTCGGCGACATAGCGGGCGTCGCCGGACAGGATGCGGGGGTCCTCGAGCCGTTTGACCGGGGTTCCGAGGATCGAGGTCCGTGTCACAGGCGGGGAATCTATCGGTGCGGGGTACCGTGCATCACATGCCGAAGTCGACCGACCGTGCCGCTCGGGACAGGGTCGCGATCTCCAACCGCCGGGCCCGGCATGAGTACTTCATCCTCGACTCCTACGAGTGCGGCATGGTCCTCGTCGGCTCGGAGGTGAAGTCGATCCGCGACGGCCGGGCCAACCTGTCCGACTCCTACGCCCGCATCGACAACGGCGAGGTCTGGCTCTTCGGCATGCACGTCTCCCCCTACCCCTTCACCAGGGACAACCCCGACCCCGACCGCAAACGCAAGCTCCTTCTCAACCGGGCCGAGATCGACCGTCTCGTCGGCAAGCTGACCGAGCCGGGCCTGACCCTGGTCCCGCTCAAGGTCTACTTCCAAGACGGCAAGGCCAAGATCGAGCTCGCCGTCGCCCGGGGGAAGAAACAGTGGGACAAACGGGAGGCCATGGCCGAACGCGACGCCAAGCGGGAGGCGGACCGGGCCATGCGGAATCAGAATCGCGGCCGGGGCTGAAGCCGGTATCATGGAGGGCTCGGTAAAGAACCACACGAGGGGGTGCTTGGTTTCGATTCTGAGGACCGTGGCAGGTGAAGCGAGCCGAGGGACCCCGGGGTCCTCGTTAAAAATCCGGGAAACAAAAGAAACGCCGAGCCTCAGATGGCTCTCGCTGCCTAGTTAGCTAGGACCAAACAGCGCGTCCGCTCCGGTCCAGTCGCTCGACCGGTAAACGGGCGTCATCTTGAGCGACTTACCTGAGGGGCCTGCCCGGGTCCCCGACGGGAAATTTTTCCGGGCTGGGGTGGTCATCGAGGGCCGGTGATCGGTGGTCACCCGAGATTCATACGCCGACTGCGCTCGGAGAAGCCCTGCTGAGGACTTGGAAGACGCGGGTTCGAGTCCCGCCACCTCCACCAGAGATATGCGAAAGGCCGCCCTCACCGGGCGGCCTTTGCGCGTGACTAGCGCTGCTCGTCGAGGATCGACAGCAACTGGCCCGGGGTGGCGGGGTTCCCGAGCGGGAGGCCGTTGGGCAGCAGCGAGAAGGGGAACGGCTTCGTGGTCGTGGTGGTGGGCGCCGGCTTCGGCTTCGCCTTCGTGTTGGGGTTGTCGTTCGGGTCGCCGGGGAACGTGCCGGCCTGGATCTCGTCGGCGTTCTTGAACGTGTCGCCGTCGGAGTCGAGGCCCTCGATGGCGGCGAAGTCGTGGTTGGCCTTGCGGAAGTCGGCTCCGTAGGGGTTGAGATGGTCGGCATCCTGCGAGGTCGTGTGGCACGTGTTGCAGGAGTCGAGCTTCGTGCCCTGGGCGCTGTACCGCTTGTTGAACTCGGCCAGGTACTCGGGCTTGCTCAGCGCCGGCGACACGAGCAGGCCGAACCCGGCCATGCTCATCAGCGCCGACAGCACCGGGATGACCCCGAGTCGCCGGAAGACGACCTTCCGGGCTGGACGGCGCGGTCCTGCGGTCCCCATGTCAGCCATCGTCCCCCCAGTCAGATTCGCGTCATCCAGCATGCCCCATTCCGGGCCCGTCCAAAAGAGCGGGCGTTTCAGGATCGGCGGGGGCGACGACAAATAGAGCGTGCGCACCGCCATTCTCGCCCCGAGCATCAGGGTGGTCCGGGCCGGCGCCCGGCTGCGGACCGAGACGAGCTGGCTCGACTCCCGGCACTGCTTCAGCTACGGACGCCACTACGAGCCCGACAACACCCACCACGGCCTGCTGGTGGTCTGCAATGACGACCGCCTCCGGGGCAGCACCGGGTTCGGCGAGCACGGCCACGAGGACATGGAGATCGTGACCTGGATGGTGGAGGGCGAACTCGAGCACCGGGACCGGGCCGGTACCCATGTCCTGCGGCCCGGCATGGTCCGGCGGCTGTCGGCCGGGTGGGGGCTCCGCCACACCGAGATGAACCCCGCCGGCTGGGCCCCGGCCCGCTACATCGAGATGTGGGTTCCCCCCGACACGGCGGGGCTCGAACCGGCCGCCGACGTCGCCGACGTCACCTCGGCCCTGGCCGGAGGCGGCCTGGTCCCGGTCGTCTCCGGGTCCGGCCACGCCCGGGTGCCAGGGGGTGTCCCCCTGACAAAGGCCGCCGAAGCCGCTACGGAATGCGCCCTGCCGCTGCGCCAGAGCCAGGCCGTCCTGTGGGCCGGGCGGCTGGCCGCCGGGGAGCCGGTCGCCCTGCCCGACGGCCCCCACGTGCACCTGTTCGTGGCCGTCGGTGGCGGCGTCCTCGACACCGGCGGACTGGCCGGCGCCGGCATCCTGGCCGAAGGGGACTCCGTCCGTCTGGTGGCGGCCGGCGCACCGATCTTCACTGCCGACGCCGCCACCGGGGCCGAGATCCTGGTGTGGGAAACGGCTTAGCCCGCCGGAGGTCCCGTCACAGATACATGAGCGGGTCGACGGGAGCGCCGAACTCCCGCACCTCGAAATGGAGGTGGGGCCCGGTGGCCATGCCGGTCTGGCCGACGAAGCCGACCACCTGACCGGCGGCCACCTTCTGACCCACCGTCACGTTGACGGCCGACTGGTGGCCGTAGAGGGTGGCCAACCCGTTTCGATGATCGATGATGACTGCGTTCCCATAGCCGCCCCGCGGACCGGCCCAGACCACGATGCCGGGCCCGGCGGCCCTGATGGGGTAGCCGGTGCCAACGGCGTAGTCGACCCCGGTGTGCATCCGGACGTCGCCGAGGATCGGGTGCACCCGGATGCCGAAGCCGCTGCTGATGGGCCCGGCCACGGGTGCCTTGAACGTCCGCTTCTTGCGGGGGGCGAGCTTCTGGCCGGCCTGGACCTGGCGGAGGAACTCACCGACGGCACCGGACTCCACCTGGAGGGCGTTGAGCTCGGACTGGAAGTCGGCCTTCTTGTCCTGCACCTGCTTGAGCAGGTCCTGCTGGCGGTCCTCCTCCGACTTCGCCGCCGCCCGGTTGGCCAGCGCCTCGTTCTTGAGCCCGATCAGCCGGTCCCGCTCGGCGACCTGCTGGTCCCGGGTGACCCGGATCTCCTCCGCCCGGGCGTCGACCTGCTTGCGGAGGTCGTCGGCGTCCTCTTTGAGGGCCACGAAGTGGTCGAGGTCGCGACGGTCGCTCTTGATCGTGCCCGACACGTAGCGCTGGGCCGAGAACAGGTCCTGGGGCGTGGAGGCGCCCTCCACCAGCGCGACGTAGACGGCCTGCTCCTCGGAGGTGCCCCGCTGGTACATGGCCGCCACGGTCTGGTTCATGTTCTGGCGGGCGGCGTCGACCTGGGCCTGCATGGCCCCGAGGCGCTGGATGGCCACGACCTGGTCCGCCTCGGCCTTCTGCAGGGTGCGCTGGGCGGTGTCGAGGCGGCGCTGGGCGGCGCTGGTCTGCTTCGTGAGGTCGGTCACCGCCTTGTCGAGGTCGTCGAGGCGGCTCTCGATGTCGGCGACCTCGCTCAGGAGGTCGGCCTCCTGGGCCGATGCCTCGCCCACCAGGTCCCGCAACTCCCGGACCCGGGCCTCCCGGGGCGAGAGCGTGGTGGTGGTCGTGGATGGCTTCTTGCCCGGGTGGACGACGGCCCAGGCGGCCGGGCCGGTCCCGAGCGACCCGCCGAGGACGACGACCACGACCCCCACACCAGACGCACAACGACGGCGACGCATCCTAGGGATCCTAAGCAACACCAGTAACAGTTACAACGACCCCCACAGGGGCAGGCGTTACTTACGCGTCGAGGAAGCGGCGGAGACCGATGGCCGAACCCATGGCGCCGACGGTGGCGCCCACGGCGACGATGAGGAGCCCGATGGCGATGGCGTCGCCGCCGGTCACGTAGAAGGCCGAGAACAGGTTCTTCGACCGGTCGACGAGATCGGACAGGATCACCCGCAGCCCGTACACACCGCCGAAGGCCAGACCGGCGCCGATCGCGCCCTGGATGAGGCCCTCGCACATGAACGGCACCCGGATGAACCAGTTCGTCGCCCCCACCAGCTTCATGACCTGGATCTCCCGACGGCGGGCGAAGGTGGCCAGGCGGATGGTGTTGACGATCAGGAACAGCGACGACGCCAGCAGCACCCCGGCGATGGCGAAGAACAGGCCCCGGATCCAGCGGATCCCGGCCAGGAGGCGGCGCACCTGCTCCTTGGCCGTGAGGACGGTGTCGATCCCGTCGTTGAAGCGGTTGTTGAAGTGGGCCGCCACCTTCTCGGTCAGCTCCGCTCGCTTGGGCGCGACCCTGAACGAAACGGGCAACCCCTCGGGATCGATGTTCGACAGCAGCTCGGGGTCGCCGGCGAAGATGCGCTTGGCCTCGTTGAAGGCGTCCTCCTTGGAGAAGAACCGGAACCGGCGCACGTCGGGCGACTGCTCCAGCTCCGTCCGCACGGCCGCGATCTGGCCCTCGCTGGCCTCGGACCGGCAGGCCGGCTTGGCCGAGTCGGGCTCAGCCGTCGACTTGGAGCAGAGGAAGATCTCGAGCTCAACGCCGTTCTTCCAGCGGGCGGTGCCGTGGTCGACCATCCGGGACAGCAGGAGCACGCCGCCGAAGAGGAAGAGCGAGACCGCCACGGTGAGGATGCCGGCCAGGGTCATGAGGAGGTTGCGCCGCAGCGAGACCGCGGTCTCCCGGGTGACGTAGCCGAGGTGCAGTGCCATCAGGCCTGGCCGCCCTCGGCCTGGACGACCGGGACCGGGCCGGTGGCGTAGGCCCCCTGGGCCTCGTCGCGGACGAGGACGCCGCGGTTGAGCTCGACGACCCGGCGGCGCATGAGGTCGACGATGCCGTAGTCGTGGGTGCACATGACCACGGTGGTGCCCGTCCGGTTGATGCGGTCGAGGAGGCGCATGATCCCGGCCGAGTTGGCCGGGTCGAGGTTGCCGGTGGGCTCGTCGGCGAGGAGGATGAGCGGCCGGTTGGCGAACGCCCGGGCGATCGAGACCCGCTGCTGCTCCCCGCCCGAGAGCTCGTTGGGAAGGTTGGCGGCCTTCTTCGACAGCCCGACGAGGTCGAGGATCTGCGGCACCTGCTGCTTGACGATCGAGCGGGGCTTGCCGATCACCTCGAGGGCGAAGGCGACGTTCTCGTAGACCGTCTTGTAGGGCAGGAGCTTGAAGTCCTGGAAGACGCAGCCCATGTTGCGCCGGAGGTACGGGACCTTCCACGACGACAGCGAGGACAGCTCCCGGTCGCCGACCCAGATCCTGCCGGTGTCGGCCACCTCCTCCTTCATGAGGAGCCGGAAGCAGGTCGACTTGCCCGATCCGGACGGCCCGACGAGGAAGACGAACTCCCCCTTCCCGATCTCGAGGGTCAGGTCCTTCACGGCAGTGACGCCGCCCTTGTAGCTCTTCGTGACCGATTCGAACCGGATCATGACTCGAGGGAGGGTACCAAGCACCGGTGCGCGGACCGGGGCATCTGCGCCTCGAACACTGCAATCTCACTTCCCGAAGGGATCGATCGCGTTACGGGCCACTCAATGTGGCAGGACCAGGCGACCGATAGCCCGAATGAGCTAGATCACACCGGTCCGGGAGTTCGCTTGCTCAGACGTGTTGCCGTGGTCGTTGTCGCCCTCCTCGCGTTCGCGGGCGGGCCGCTCTGGATCGGCCGCGCCCTGGCGGGCCAGGACCTCACCGCGATGACCAACGCCGACCGGGTGTCCCGGGGCCTGCGGTCGCTCTCGACGGCCGGCGACCTCCAGTCGCTGGCCCAGCAGCGGGCCGACGAGATGGCCCGCAGCGGCCGCCTCGCCCACACGACGAACCTCGGCTCCAAGGTGTCGGGGTGGCAGCGGCTCGGAGAGAACGTCGGTCGGGGCCCGAAGCTTCCCGACATCCAGACGGCGTTCATGAACTCCCCGAGCCACCGGGAGAACATCCTCGACCCCTCCTTCACCCAGCTCGGCGTCGGGGTGACCTTCGACGGCAAGGAGTACCTC
>JAUZEX010000301.1 GCA_030838815.1 Actinomycetota bacterium | reverse complement strand
GCCGCTCTTCGGCCTGCATCGTTCCGGTGGGGAGGTAGAGCCGACCGCCGATCTTGAGCCGCTCGCCGAGGGTCTCGAGCATCTCGATCGGAAGTTCCGCTCCGGTGGGTCCTCCCGAAGTCCACGGTGTGACTTCCGCTATCGCGTCCGGGATCCCGGACACGTCGCCGATCACCACGTCAGCCTCCACGTCGGCAACCGGCCTGAAGAGATGGCCCTGGTGGTACTCGCTGCAGTCGCTCAAGCCCAGTCGACGGGCGTTCTCGCCGGCGAGGTCGACGGCCTCGTTCGACAGGTCGCATCCGATGATCCTGGCCGCGCCGAGGCGGGCGGCCACGATGCCGAGCACGCCGCTTCCGCAGCCGACGTCGATGACGACGTCTTCCGGGTTGATCTCGAGTGCGTCGGCCATCACCAGGGTGGTGTGGGTCGGGGTGAACACGTCCGGCCGCAGCACCAGCGTCAAGGGGCCGGTCCGGCCGCGCCACTCATAGGACGACACCACTTCTGAGGACACGACCATCACCTCCTTTCGCAAGGGCACGGAGCGGCTGGGGCCGGACGCCGTGGCGGAGGGCGGCCCGTTCGAGGCGCCGGGCCAGTTCGGGTGTGGGTCGGCCGACCGAGTGGGCCTGGATGCCCTCCCGGGCGAACAGGTACGCCTCGGCCACGCAGGCGGTGGTGTCGGCGGGGTCGGTCAGACCGAGGTCGACGCTGCACCAGTAGTCGGGGACACGGACGATCCCGCCCTCGACCACGGTCACCCCCCGGCGCTCGAACGCGGCCATGGCGGCCGGGACCACATTGGCGGGCTGGGCGAAGTCGATGACGACGGCGCCGGGACTGACGTGCTCGGGGGTCAGACGGGCCGACAGGTCGCTGGTCAGCAGCACCACCACGTCGCTGCCCAGGGCGCTGTCGAGGCCGGCCGCCACCCGGGCCCGGCCCTCCAGGTCGCCGAGGTGGCGACGGACGCGCTCCACCGTCCGGCCCACGAGCACGAGCGGGAACCCGTCCGCGGCCAACAGACGGCTGGCCGGCACACCCACCGAACCGGTGCAGCCGATCACCGCTACCTGCGCCCGGGCACGCAATCCCAGGGCGGCGGCCGCCTCGTGGACGTTGGCTCGCACCACGACCGCCGTGTAGGCGTTGGTGTTGGTCAGGGTCACGCCGTTGGGTAGATGGCGGAGGAGCCTGGCCCCACCGGCCGTCGCCGGGGCGATGAGCGCCCCCAGACCGATCACCGGTGCCCCTCGCGCCAGGGCGACGTCCAGACCCTCGATGACCGAGCGGCCACCGCTTCCGGCGAGGAGCTCGTCCGGCATCCGCATGACGACGACGACCTCACCCCGGACGGGCCCGAACCCGAAGGAGATCTCGCCTGCCACCAGCGGGGGCAGGGAGCACATCTTGCGGCGGAAGTCGTCCTCACCATCGCTGTAGCGGCGCAAGAAGGACGAGGCGCCGATCCGGTGCAGGTCGTCGTCGTCCCGCAAATGGGTGAGGAACACGAACGCCGGCGGCTGGGCGCTCAGGTAGGGCAGCACTTAACCGGTGCCGGTGGGGCCGTGGTCAGGGGACGCGATCCGACGGCCCGTCGCCGCCGTGGGCGAAGAAGGGGACGAGCAGCATCGTCCCCCGCAAGCGCAGGTCGACCGACCCTCCGCCCAGGTGCTCGGGCCAGGAGATGAAGAACGTCGTGTCGTAAGCCACGTGGGCAGGCCGGCCGCGGCGGAGCACGGCGAGAGTCTCCCCCAAACTGGAGGAGATGCGGCCGTCTCAGTAGCCGTGGGCGCCGGCCCAGATCGAGCCGGGCAGGAACTGCAGCCGCCCGTCGGCCCGCCAGCCGGACAGGTCGGACGTGAGGGTGCAGTCGTCGGTGGCTACACCCCGGACCGGATGGAGCAGACCGGGGTCGAAGCGTCCCCCCGTGACGAGCTCGTACAGTCCGGGAAACACGAGCTGTCCGCCGTAGCGGACGGTGAGCTTGCCCCGTTCGTAGTCGATGAGTCCGACGTTGCAGGACGGATCGGCGTCGGGGTCGATGGTCACGCACACCTGCCCGGAGTCGATGGACTCCCGCTCGTTCAGAGGCAGCCGGATGCTCGACGGCGAGAGCCCGTAGAGCGCCCGCAGCCCGAACATGACCTGTTGCGGGGCCTCGGTGAGCGGTCCATCAACGGGTGCTGCATCGGCCACTGGCTCCGAGCCCCGGACGAGCGCCATAGAGCCTCATCTCCTTCCGCACTCGAGCCTCCCCGGTCGGGGCGCATCCGGGACCGTAGGTCAAACTCGCCCTACCTTCCACAGCCACGCCTGCGCTGGCCGCGGCCATGCCAGTTGCCGGCTCACCGCAGGACGGGCGTTCCTCCGCCCGACTGGTGGGGTGACTGGAGCTCTGAGGCCCGCCGCTCCAGGTTGACCAGACCCAGGTCCCGGGCGGTGACGATGACCTGGCCCAGGAGCTGTCGGGCCTGCTTGGCGCCCTCCCGCTCACCCCGCCTGAGGAGCAGGCGCGCCCGGGCCAGACGGGTGCGGGCCCGCCACCCCGGAGCGTGCAGGTGTTCATGAGCCGCGTCGCTGGCCAGGAGGTAGGTCTCGGCTTCGTCGAAGTGTTCGAGGGTCGTGGCCAGGACGCCGAGGTAGTGGGCGACGGATCCGATCCAGACGACCCCGTTCCCGGCGATCCGGTCGGCATACGGAGCCAGCAGCGGGGAGAGCCGACCGGCCGCCGCCCGATCGTCCAGGTCGGCGCACACGGAGGCGGCGCGGGTGACGGCAAGGATCCAGTTGGGATCGGGGAGCACGTCGGACAAGACGGCCATCAGAGGGTCGAACACCCCCCGGGCGTCCTGCGGCCGACCGAGTTCGCAGTAGGCCTGGGCCAGCATGGCCCGGCTCTCGGGGTTGCCCGTCTCGGCCGCTTCCAGGAGGCCGGGAAGCAGCGTGTCAGCGCGGTCCTGTTCGACCTGGATCTCGAACCGCTGGACCCCGTAGATGATACGGACCTCGTTCAGGGGCTGGGTGGCCCGGCCGATCTCGAGGGCTTCCCGGGCCAGGACGTCGGCCTCCGCCAGTCTCCCGGCGAACAGCGCCCGTCCCGCTCGAGGAAACTCGGCGAACCAGCGCAGGGCACGCTCGACCTCCAACGCGGTCCGCTGCGCCTCGGCCAGCAGCCGGTCGGCTTCGTCGATCTCGCCGATCTCCATCGCCGTCTCGAATCCGTAGAGCTCGGCCCACACCTTCACGAAGGGGTCACCCAGTTCCGTTGCCAGGGCGGCGAGCTCGCCGACGTGAGCCCGACGCTCGGCCAGAGCGCCCGGCTCCCAGACGGCGGCGATACGGGAAAGAAGGACCCGACCGAGAGTGGGGCGATCTCCCAGGCGGCGGGCCACTGCCAGCGCCTCGTCGCTGAGCGCCCACCGGCGCTGGCGGTCGGCGAACATGAGCTCGACGGCGAGGTTGGCGAGGAGCCGGGCCCGGACGAGATCTTCGCGGCCCTCCCAGGCCTGCAAGGCGGCCTCCAGGGCGGCCACCCGCTCCCGGTCGACGCCGAGGCTCATGGTCCACAGCCCCCGGTAACCGGCCAGGGCAGCCCGGGCCAGGCAGTCGGAGTCGCCGAGGCGCTCCGCCAGACGGGCTCCCTCCAGGATGGTGGCGCGGTACCCGGGGTCGCCCATCCGGTGCTGCGCCTCCCCCAGCGACACGAGCAGCTGGGCCCGCTGGGCGTCGTCGCCGCCTCCGGCCTCCAGCAACTCGAGCCCCTGGCCGTAGTAGGTGACGGCCTCCTGATGGGCGAGCTGGGCCTGCGCCAGGTCGCCGGCCCGGACGGCATAACGGACGGCGCGGGCCGTCTCCGCCCTGGGCGCCGCCGCCCTCGCCCAGTGGTGGACCAGGGCGGGCATGTACTCGTCGAGGCGCTGGGCGTGAACCGACTCGATGGCCTCCCCCACCCGCCGGTGCAGCCGAACCCGGCGAGCGGCGGAAAGACCCTCGTAGAGGGTGTGGCGGACCAGGCTGTGGGCGAAGCGGTAACGGTTGCCCGGCGCGTCGACGATGACGCGCGCCTCGCCCGCCTCCTCCAGGGCGGAGAGCAACTCGTCTTCGTCGACATGCTCGGCCTCCTGGAGGACGGACACCTCGAACTCCGTCCCGACCACCGAGGCCATCCGCAGCACATCGTTGGTCTCCCTGGAGAGCCGGGCCAGCCGCCTGCCCACGACCTCCCGCACCCCCTCGGGGATGCCGAGCTCCCCGACCGGTAGGTGGGTGGCTCCGCTCTCGGCCAGGTGACGGAGCACCTCGCGCACGAAGAACGGATTTCCTTCCGTCTCCTCATAGATGGCCCGGGCCAGCGGCAGCTCCTCGTCGGCCAGGGTCCGACCCATTCTCTGTTCCATGACACTGTTCACGCCGGACTGGTCCAGCCCGGCGAGCGAGAACCGCTCCACGCCTTCCTGGCGGCGAAGGTCGGCGAGGACCTCCACCAGCGGATGGTCGTGCCGCAGTTCGCTGTCCCGGTAGGTGCCCACGATGAGCAGCCGGGTGGCATGGGTCCTCCGGGCCACCAGGTGCCGCAGCAGGAGCAGCGTCGGCCCGGCCGCCCACTGGAGGTCGTCGAGCACGAGCAGGATGGGTTCATGGCGCGAGGCAGCGGCCAGCCACGCGGCCACGGCGTCGAAGAGCCGGTAACGCTCGGTCTCGGGGTCCGAGTGCAGGGGAGGGGCGAGGCCGGGAACGCCCTCCGCCATTTCCGGTACCAGCCGGGCGAGCTCGCCTCCGTAGCGGCCCAGGCGACCGGCCAGCTCCTCGGCCGGGACATGGTCCACGAAATGGCGCAGGGCCTCCACGAAGGGCTGCTAGGGCACGCCCAGATCCTCGTCGCAGCGGCCGGCAAGTACCGTCACTCCCGGGTTGTCGACCCGGCCGGCGAGCTCGGCCGCC
>JAUZEX010000282.1 GCA_030838815.1 Actinomycetota bacterium | reverse complement strand
CTCCGCTCGTCGAGGGCCCGGGCCAGCGCTCCGAGGAAGAACAGGCCGAGGCCCAGCGCGATGCAGAACGAGAACTCACCGGCCAGGGTGCTGGCCAGGTTGCCACCCCAGATCGTGTAGCCCGTGTAGAAGAGGTAGGGCAGGGTGGCCACGGCGAACAGTGGCGGCCCCGGCCAGCGGGCGCCGATGCCCCGGGCGAAGGCGTACGCGGCCACGGGCAGCATGATCGGGCCGAGCGCCGTCACCAGCTTGAAGGCCACGTTGTAGGGCAGGAAGATGTCGAGGACGACGACCAGCAGCGACGGCAGCGGGAAATAGAACGCGCCGGCCGGGAAACCGGCGTACCAGTCCGGCGCCCAGCCGCTCAGCCGCCACTTGGGCAGGATGTGGTCGCGCAGGAACGCCGGCCACCACACGTGCGCGCCCGTGTCGCCGCCGTTGGCGGTCGTGTTCGACAGCAGCAGATCCGGCTGGAGCGTGAACCAGACGTAGAGCGACGCCACCGCCGTCGTGACGAAGCCGATCCAGCGCTCCCGGGGGGAAAGCGGCATGCCCCTTAGCATGCCAGCCGCGATCCGCTCACCGGGTTCGTTCGCGGCACAACTGGTCGGATCTTTCGGACGAACCGGTCACGACCCGTCCGAGCTGCTCCCCGGGGACGCCCCCGGGGAGCCTCGGGACGTCAGCCCTGCGGGCGCCGCCGCCGGCGACCGGCGCCGCCGATCACGGCCATGCCGCCGAGGGCCAGGGCGAGGCCGCCGCCGGCCGTGCCGGTCCGGGTGGCCGCGGCGCCGGTCCGGGGCAGCTCCGCCGCCGGGGCCGGCGCCACCGGGACGGCGGGCGGCGGGGTCAGGGGCTGCGAGGTCGTGATGCCTGCAACCTGGTTGGGTACCTCCGCCGGCAAGCGCGGCGCCTCGGTCGTGGGCGTCACCGGCGGAGGCTCGGTCACCGGCGGTGCCGGCGGACGGGTGACGGGCGGAGTCGGCCGGGTGTCGGGCGGGCCCGACATGAAGCAGTGCCGCTGGCTCCGCTCCAGCAGGGGCCCGCCGCCGGCGCCTTCGCCGACCACGAAGCCCTGGGCGCAGATGTCGCAGCCGGGCCGGATGTCGTCCGCGACGTGGAGCCTGTACTCGAACAGCCCGTCGTTGTCGGCCGGCTGCTCCTCGGCCGACAGGCTGGGATCCAGCCCGCCCTTCAACCGGACGCAGTGCAGCGCACGGTCGAGCTGGGGGCCCGACCACTTCGTCCTGTCCCAGGTGAGGCGGAGCATGATGTCGTCGCCGGGGGCCACGGTGGCCCCGTCGACCACGTCACTGGTCAGCTTCACGTCGCCGGTGCCGCTCGGCGGCGTGTTCATCGACGCGTCCTCGCAGTCGGCGGCGACGTCGCCGGGCGCCATACGGCCCGGTCCGTTCCCTCCCGCCGCTGGCGTCACCAATGTCAGCACCAGCAAACCGGCCGAACCCAATCCCATGGCGCCGGCCCTGATCCGACCCCGCATGTTCGCTCCTCCCGCGGGGCGCGAACGGCCCCTCGGGCGGAGTCTTTCCCCATTTGTCAGCTTTTGCTAACGCTTATCTATTTTGCCCGGTTCGGAGGCGAGGGCCGAGGCTCAGTGAGCCGCTTCCCGCCTCCGGCGGGCGCCGGCCGCCCAGGCCAGCCCGCCCAGGGCCAGCGCCGACCCCGCGGCGAGGAGGAGTCCTTCGTGGGGGCCGGTGCGGGGCAGCACCTTGACCGGCTCCGGAGCCGGGGCGGGGGGGACACCGGCCGCGGCCCGCACCACCGGAGGAGCGGTGGTCGTCGTGGTGGGCGCCTCCGTCGTCGTGGTGGTCGGCGGGGCCGTGGTGGTCGTCGGCGGCGGGGGCGGCGGCGCGGCCTCGGTCGTGAAGCACACCCGCGGGCTCGAGGTCTGGGAGTAGCCGCCCCGGCTCAGCACGCCGTAGACGAAGCCCTGTTCGCACAGCAGGTGGCCGGGGCCGATGTTGGACGGAACGGCGAGCTGGCGGTCGTAGGCGCCGTCGTTGGGCGCCGGGCGCTCCTCGTCGGTCATTTCGGGGACGGGCTTGCCGTCGACCGACACGCAGTTGAGCACCTTCTCGACCCAGGTGTCGTTCCAGTCGGCCGGATCCCATGTGAGCCGTAGGTCGATGACGTCACCGGCCATGGCCGTGCCCGGCCCGGGCGACGTGATGTTCTCGACCCCGCCGACCGGCGGCCGCTGCAACTCGTGGCGGCACTGGTCGGCGAAGTACGACATCTGCTCCGGGCTGCCCGGATCCGGGCCCGGCGTCTGCGGTGTCGCCGCCAGCGCCGGACCTCCGGCCACCAAGAGCCCCATGGCCCCCAAGGCCGTCAGCACTATCACCCTGCCCAATGCGCGTCGCATCCCAACACCCCCGGCTTGGTCCCCAGCTTCCCAGCTTGCCCCTCCATTGAAACGGGTTCCTAACCGTCGCACAAGCCAGGGAACTTCGCCGGCTCTCAGCTGTTTTCCTCCTTTTGCGCCGGCGGGCGCCCCAACCGGACAGTGCACCCAATCCTGTCGTGCCCGGCGTGGCCGGCCGAGGGATCAGCGGCCCGCGCCCCGAAACCCTGTGCGACGTGGCATCAGCGGAAACCCCCCAACTTTTCCGGTCGCCGTCCGCCGGGCACGAGCACGTGCCGGGGATCCGGCGGGCCCCCGACCGGAGAATCCTCAACCTCGAAGGAGCGTAGGAATGCGCAGCATGCGCCAGCGACTCGCGGCCGTGACCCTGCTCGGTGGGCTCACGACGCTGGGAATCGGCCTGTCGGCCGGCCCGGCCAGCGCCAACATCATTGATTGCACCGGCTTCCTCGGGAACGCCCAGAGCGGTTCCCTCCACATGACCAGCACGCCGGCCGGCGGCTCCATCGTGCCCCTCGGCTCTGATCTCGCCCTCTCGCCGTCGTGGAACGCGGCGGACTTCGAGGAGACCGGCCGCCTGTACGTCTGCGGCTCCGTGAACGGCGACTACAACGCCGCCATGTCGTCGGAGGACAAGAGCGTCGACAACACCGGCTCGGTCGTGGCCTCGTCGATCGTCCCCTCCAGCGTCCCCGTCGGCGCCAACGTCTGCGTCGTCAGCATCCTGGTGGGCCAGTCCCCCACCCACTCCGACCTCACCATGACGAGCGAGACGCTGTGCTACACCTCGGCCGCGGTGACGACCACCACGACCGCCGCCCCCACGACGGACCAGGTCATCCCTCGGGTCGACCCGGTGAACACCGACGCCGGCACCACGTCGGCCCCGGCGGTCGAGCCCGCTCCGTCGGTGGGCGGCGAGGTGGCGGTGGCCCCTGCCCCCCTGCCCGAGCTGCCCCGGACGGGAAGCGGCATCGACATGCTCGCCGGCTTCGGCGGCGCGGCCCTGGCCCTCGGCGGCCTGACCCGCTTCGTGGGCCGCCGCCGGCCCGCCGCGGGGTAAGCCAGCTTCCTTCCGTCGGACCAGCTTCCTTCGGTCGGAGACGTCTCCGGTGGCCCGGTTCCTTCCGAGGACCGGGCCACCTTCCTTTCCGCCACGTCCCAATTTCTGGCACGTGCCGTTTCGGGGCGGCCGGTACGCTCGTGGGGTGAGCCTCGACCGGTCGATGATCGCCGACGTGCGGTCGCTGTCGGATCCCGAGCTCCGCCGGCTCGTGATCCTGGCCCAGGACCTCCTCGAGCGGCGGGGCGTCGGGCGCGTGCCGGACGGCGCCAAGATCACCTACCGGCGGGAAGAAGTCCGCTGCGGGAAGGCGAACTGCACCCGCTGCCCCCACGGCCCCTACTGGTACGCCTACTGGCGGGAGAACGGGCGCCTCCGCTCCCGCTATCTCGGTTCCGCCAAGGCGGGCCGGTCCGTCGGCGACGAGTCGTCGGGCGCCGACGCCACCACCGGCCTTTGACGGCCGCCACCGGCAGCCCGGCCACCCCCACGCGGCCGGCCCGGATCACCTGGGGGCTCCCCGACGCCATGCTGTGCTGGCTGGCCGGCTACCTCGGCGCCATCCTGGCCAGCTTCCCTCTCTACGCCGGGCACGGCGCGGGCGATCTCGACACCCGGCTGGTGTTCGGCATCATCCTCCCCGCCCAGCAGCTGACGATCGTCCTCGGCGTGGTCTACGTCAGCCGCCTCAAGGGGCAGCGGTCGCTCCGGCGCGACTTCGGATTCCGGATCCGCCTCCGAGACGTCCGGTTTCTGGGCGTGGGCGCGGCGCTCGAGGTGTTTCTCACGCTCGCCCTCGTCCCGATCCTGCGCCTCGATCCGCACGCCAACAACCAGCAGCTCCTGCGGGACCTTGACCAGCACCGGGACACCGGCACGGTCGTCCTCTTCTTCGTCGGAGCGGTCATCTTCGCTCCCATGGTGGAAGAGCTCCTGTTCCGCGGCGTCCTCCTCCGGGCCCTCCTGCGGAAGGTCGAGCCGGCCACCGCGGTGGTCGTGTCGGCGCTCATCTTCGCCCTCGTCCACTACATCGGTGACCCCAACACGCTGCCATTCCTACCGGCACTCGCCGGTCTCGGCGCCGTGCTGGCCATGACCGCCTTGCGGACGGGGGACCTCTCGGCGTCGATCTTCATCCACGCCGGCTTCAACCTGACGACCACCGTCCTCTTCCTGGCGTCAGGCGCGAAACTGTCTTAGGTAACAGGCTGTTACATAAGACTCTCATCCTCATCGGCGGCCCGGACTGCGCCCGCCCGGGGGTCGGACCCGGGCCGGGGAGGCAGCCTGCCGCCGACGCAAAAAGCGGCGGCGACCAGGGATTTCACCCCGTCGCCGCCGAAGGCGTACGCAAAAAAGTCTTCCACAGTGACCCTGAACCTCGCGGTTCCGGCCCCTGCGGAAGACAATTACCAACATACCACGGATCCGAGAGTCGGTCAAGGTGATCTTCCGCCGGGGCCCCCGGCACAAACCGGCGTTCACCGGACACGGCCGGCGGGGGCGAAGCCCTCGCTACGGAGGAGCCCGGAGGAGCCCGGCGGAGCCGGGCGGGAGGCGGCGATAGCCGCCCAGAGACACCGCCCAGAGACACCGCCCAGAGACAGAGCGCTAGCCGCCCAGGGACACGGTCCCTGGGCGAACCAGCCGGTCCTACGATGGAACCGTGACGCCCCGACGCCCCTCAGACCCCCGGCAGCCCGGCGCCGGACCGCCCCGCCCGCCGGGGGCCCCCGACACGAGCTGGCCCCGCTGGGTGCCGTGGCTCGTCGCGATGCTCGTCGTCTCCGCCCTCGTCCTGAGCAGCATCGGGCGCGGCGGGAGCAAGGAGGACGTCCGCTACTCGGAGTTCCTCACCAACGTGAAGACCGATCAGGTCGAGCGGGTCAAGATCGACCAGGTCACCGGCCGGATCGACGGCGTGCTGAAGAACGGGAAGCAGTTCCACGTCAACGGCCCGCAGAACACGATCCCCGACAAGGACATCCAGCTCCTCGCCGACCACAACGTGGCCCGCGACTACAAGCCCCGCTCGTCCGACTTCCTCGGCTCGCTCCTCGTCTGGCTGCTCCCCTTCGGCGTCATCATCGCCCTCTGGTGGTGGATGGGCCGCCGAGCCCAGGGCCAGATGGCGGGGATCATGAACATCGGCCGGAGCCGGGCGAAGGTCTACACGACCGAGAAGCCCAAGACGACCTTCTCCGACGTCGCCGGCTACACGGGCGTGAAGGAGGAGATCACCGAGGTGGTCGACTTCCTCCGCAACGCCGGCAAGTTCAAGGAGATCGGGGCCCGCATCCCCAAGGGGGTGCTGCTGGTCGGCCCTCCGGGGACGGGCAAGACCCTCATCGCCCGGGCCGTGGCCGGCGAGGCCGGGGTGCCGTTCATCTCCGTCACCGGATCCGACTTCATGGAAATGTTCGTGGGCGTCGGAGCGGCCCGGGTCCGCGACCTGTTCCAGACCGCCCGGAAGCAGGCCCCGGCCATCATCTTCGTCGACGAGATCGACTCCATCGGCCGCAAGCGGGGCGCCGGCCTCGGCGGCGGCCACGACGAGCGGGAGCAGACGCTCAACCAGATGCTTTCGGAGATGGACGGGTTCGAGACGACCGAGGGCATCGTGATGATGGGGGCCACCAACCGCCCCGACGTCCTCGACTCGGCTCTGTTGCGGCCCGGCCGCTTCGACCGCCAGATCATCGTGCCCCTGCCCACACAGTCGGAGCGACGCGCCATCCTCGAGGTCCACTGCAAGGACAAGCGCATGGGGCCCGACGTCGACCTCGACGTCGTCGCCCGCGGCACGCCGGGCATGAGCGGGGCCGACCTCGCCAACCTGGTCAACGAGGCGGCGCTGTTCGCCGTCCGTCGGGGGGCGGACAAGGTCGCCGCCCGCGACTTCGAAGAAGCCCGCGACCGGGTCCTCATGGGCCAGCGCCGGGAGTCGATGGCCCTCTCCGACGAGGAGAAGGAGGTCATCGCCTACCACGAGGGCGGTCATGCAGTCCTGGCCTATGTCCTCCCCAACGCCGACCCCGTCCACAAGGTGACGATCCTCCCCAGCGGTATGGCCCTGGGCGTGACCCAGCAGCTCCCCGTCGAAGAGAAGCACATCTACCGGCAGGACTACATCGAGGACTCGCTGGTCGTGCGCCTCGGTGGCCGCCTGGCCGAGGAGGCGGTCTACGAGCAGCTGTCGACAGGGGCCAACAACGACCTCGTCGGTTGCACGGAGCTGGCCCGCAAGATGGTCCGGGAGTGGGGCATGTCGAGCCGGATCGGGCCGATGGCCTGGGGCTCCCAGGGCGCCGTGTTCCTCGGCGAGGACCTGATGCACACCCGCGACTACTCCGACGACACCGCCCGGGTGATCGACGAGGAGGTCGAGCGGATTCTCCGGGAGCAGGAGGAGCGGGGCCGGCGCGTGCTGCGCCAGCACCGCAAGGGGCTCGACGCCGTGGCCGCCGCCCTGCTGGAGCACGAGACGATCGACGGGGCGGAGGTCGGCCGGCTGGTCGACGAGGCCGTCGGCCGCCGGGCCGGCGGCACCCGCCGGGCGCCCCGCCCGGAGTCCGACGCCGAGGCGGAGCAGGCCGTCGTGCGTGCGGCCCCGGTGGGACCGGCGACCGAACCGAACGGCGAGGCGACGCGTACGCCCCTCCGTCCCCCGGCCCAGCGGCCGCGTCCGGCCGAATCGACCTAGACGCCGCAACGTTCCGGCGTTCCCGCACCGGCGATGTAGCGGAAAAGGAACGCCGGTTCGTCATGGGTTTGACCGGGCCGTATTCCGGCGTTCGTTTACCGGAATCCAGCGGAAAAGGAACGCCGGTTCGGGTCGGTGGCGGTCAGGTGTCGCCGGCGCGGGCCTTGGCCAGCGCCTCCTCCAGCTCCCAGGTGTCGACAGATCCGACGAAGCCGTCCCGGACGACGCCATCGGCGTCGGCCAGCACCACCATGGGCACGCCCTCGATCCGGTAGCGGTCGTGGAGCGCCTTGTCGGCCTTGGCCTCGACCTGGACGGTGGCCACGGACTCCGACTCGAGGCCGCACACCCGGGCCACCATGGGCCCGCAGGAGTCGCACGTCCGGGACGAGAACAGCACGAAGAGCCAGGGGGCGTCGGGGCGGGGGAAATCGAGCCGGTCGAGCTGGGCCGGGACGGGGTAGGCGTCGCGGGTGGGCGGCGCCGGCCGGCGCCGCTCCAGCAGGCGGGCGGCCACCACGGCGGCGACGACCACCACCAACGCCAGCACCAGTCGGCTTGCCATGGCCGCACCGTATCCGGCCCCGGGGCCCGGGTGAACGAGCGCGCTCCGCTATTTTAAAGACCCACGCTGGCCCGTTCCGGCGCTCATCGGACACGGCCGGCGGGGGCGAAGCCTCCGCTACGGAGGAGCCCGGCGGAGCCGGGCGGGAGGCGGCGAAAGCCGCCCAGAAAGACAGGGCGGAAGCCGCCCAGAACGACAGCCAAGAAAGACAGACAGGAGGGGCCATGGTGCCCAAGACCGTGCAGGATGCCGGGTACACCGCCGTCGGGCTCGGCGTTCTCGCCCTCCAGCAGGTCCAGACCCGGCGGCGCGACATCGCCCGCAAGGTCAGCCTCGAGCTCGACGGGGCCAGCCGGCAGGCCCAGGCCGCACTGGCCGAGGTGAAAGCCAAGGCCGCCCCGATGACGAGCCGCCTCGAAGGGCTCCCGCACCTCCCGGGCCCCGTCGGCCAGGTGATCGAGGGCGGGCGGGCCCGCCTCTGCCAGGTGCTGCGCCCGTCCGGCAGCTAGCGGTCGCGGCGGGGCAGTATCCCGAAGCGCCGGTCGGGGATCAGCGTCTCCTCCGGCGGCTGGAAGACCGAATCGGCCGCCTCCACCTCCGGCGCCTCCGCCATGATGGCCGCCGCCTCCTCCAGCGTCTCGACCCGGTAGGGACCGGACGGGTCGCCGTCGGCGGACGGGGTGGCGCCCGACGCAGCCGCCATGCCCGCCATCAGCTCGGCGGCCGCGTCCCGGGCCGCATCGGCCAGTCGCCGCACCTCGGCCAGTGCCTGCTCGATCTCCGGGCGGGCGGCCACGGCCGCCTCCACCACCGGGCGGACGGCCTCGAAGTGGGCCCCCACCACGTGCGACTCGGCGATGATCCGTTCCAGGATGCCAGCCTCGGACGCCATGCTCGACGTCCGGAGGTCGTCGAGGCGGGAGACGGTGTCCTCCTGGAGGCGCCGCAAGGAACCCTCGAGGCCGGTGAGGCGCTGGTTGATCGCCTGGTCGAGCGCGCTGCTGGCGGCCACGACGGGCTGTTCGCCGGGCTCTCCTGGAACGGCCCGGCCCACCGGCCCGGCCGACCCCGCGCCGCCGAGCGAGGTGCGCAGCTCGGCGAGCTGCTGGTCGACGGCCTCGCCGAGGGCCTCGATCCGGTGTTCGAGGTCGGCCGTCTTCACGAACTCCTCGATGCGGCCGGAGCGCTCGTCGAAGGCCAGCTCCAGCGACTTGAGCCGCCGGCCGATCTCCTCCGAGCGCACCGTCTCCTCCAGGTGGCCGAGCCGGTCGGCCACCGAGGTCTCGAGGGCGTCGAGACGCCGGACCACGTCGTCGCCCCGCATTGAGTCCTCCACGCCGGTCAGCCGCGCCGCCACCGACTTCTCCAGGGCCTCGAGCTGGAACCCGACGTTGTCGTCGTGCCCGGCCGGGCCGCCCGCGAACCCTTCGGCCAGCGCCCGTTCGAGGCGACCCAGGCGGTCGGGGAGGTCGTCGGACCGGACCGCCTCCTCCAGGTTGGTGAGCCGCCGACGGACGGTGGCCTCCAGGGCGGCCAGCTTGGCCCCGGTCTCACTGCCCCCCAGCGACTGCTCGACCTGGCCCAGCCGCTCGGCCATCGCCCCGAGCCGGTTGTCGAGCTCGGCCCGCACCACCCGCTCGACGCCGCCCATGCGGGACCCGAGCGTCTCCTCCAGCAACTCGATCCGGCCCTCCAGCTGCCCGTCGGTGCCGAGCTGGCGGCTCAGATCGCCGAGTCGGTCGGTGACGAGGCGCTCCAGCGCCTCCAGCTTCCGCTCGACCTCGGCGAACGTCTCCCGCTGGGCCCGCTGCTCGGCCAACTGGGCGACGACCGCCCGGCTGAAGAGCTCGTCGACCCGTGGCGCCTCCGGCACGTCGGCATTCTCAGGGCTGCTCATCGGGCGAAGTGTAAGCGCCCCCCGCAGCGGTCTGGCAAGGCGAGAAATGCAGGTTCTCTCACGCCCGACGGGGCTCCGCATCGACACCGGCCCGTCGCCTGGGCTATCAGTGCGGCGATGGGGACGATCGCGGCCCTCGCCGGCGGTGTCGGAGCAGCCCGCTTCCTCCGGGGCCTGGTGCGGGCTGTGCCGGCCACCGACGTCGTGGTGGTGGGCAACACGGGCGACGACGACGTCTTCCACGGCCTCCACGTCTCGCCCGACCTCGACACGGTCACCTACACCCTGGCCGGGGCGGTCGGGGCGATGGGCTGGGGCCTGGCCGGCGACACCTTCCGCACCCTCGAGGCCTACGAGCGGTACGGGGAAGCGACGTGGTTCCGCCTCGGCGACGCCGACCTCGCCACCCACCTGTACCGCACCAGCCGGCTCCGGGAGGGCGCCACCCTGACCGAGGTGACGGCCGAGATCGCGCTGGCCTGGGGCCTGAAGGTCAAGCTCCTCCCGATGTCCGACGACCGGGTGGCGACCGTCATCGACGTCGCCTCGGCGCAGGGCGGGGAGCCGGTGCGCATGGCCATGCAGGAATGGTTCGTCCGGGAGCGGGCCCAGCCCCCCGTGGCGGGAGTCCGTTTTGAGGGGGCGGCCGAGGCCCGGCCGGGACCGGCGGTGCTCGAGGCCCTGCGGGAGGCCGACGCCATCCTGCTCTGCCCTTCGAACCCGGTGATCTCCATCGGGCCCATCCTGGCGTTGCCGGGCGTGCGGGACGCCCTGCGGGCCCGGCGGGAGCAGGTGGTGGCTGTCAGCCCGATCATCCGGGGGGCGACGGTGAAGGGCCCCGCCGATCGGCTCATGGCCGCGGCCGGGATCGAGGTCTCCTGCGCCGGGGTGGCCTCCATCTATGCCGACCTCTGCGGCACGCTGCTGGTCGACGACAGCGACGCCGACCGGGTCGGCGACGTCGAGCGCCACGGCGTCCGGGCCGCCGTGGCCCCGATCCTCATGCGGGACGCCGACGGCGCCGAGGCGCTGGCCCGCCGGGCCCTCGACCTCGTCTCCTGACGCCGTCTCCGAGGAAGGCGCCGCCATGATCGAACTCGTCCCCCTTCCGGGAATGCCCGAGATCCGGCCCGGGGTCGTACTGGCGCCGCTCCTGGTGGAGGCGGCGGCGGCCGCCGAGCGCCCCCTCCGGCCCGGCGACTGCCTGGTCGTGACCCAGAAGGTGGTGTCGAAGGCCGAGGGCCGGCTGGTGCCGCTCGACCCGTCCGACCTCGACGCCCGCCGCCGGCTCGTCGAGGCGGAATCGACCCGGATCCTGCGCCGCCGGGGCGATCTCATCATCTCCGAGACCAGCCACGGGTTCGTGTGCGCCAACGCCGGCGTCGACCTGTCGAACGTCGACGACGGCTGGGCCGCCCTCCTCCCGGTGGACGGCGATCGCTCGGCCCGCCGCATCCGGGACGGCATCCGGGCCGCGACGGGCCTGGAGGTGGCCGTGGTCATCTCCGACACCTTCGGGCGGCCGTGGCGCAACGGACTCGTCGACGTGGCCATCGGGGTGGCCGGGCTGGCCGCCGTGGTCGACCTGCGGGGCACGGAGGACGACCGGGGCCGGGCCCTTCAGGTCACGGAGGTAGCGGTGGCGGACGAGGTCGCCTCGGCCGCCGAGCTGGTGATGGGCAAGGCCCGGGGCATCCCGGCCGCCCTCGTCCGGGGCCTCGACGCCGCCTGGCTGAGGGACTCCTCTATCAAAGAGCTCGTCCGCCCTCCGGGCGAAGACCTCTTCCGATAATCTGGGCGGCTTTCGCCGCCTCCCGCCCGGCTCCGCCGGGCTCCTCCGGAGCGGGGCTTCGCCCCGCCGGCCGTGTCCGGTGGGCGCCAATCAGGGCCTTCAACAAAAACAACGGAAGGGGAGGATCGTGGTCCTCCCCCTCCGTCGGGACTTCGTCGACTGGCTGCCGCTACAGGAGGCCGCCGCCGAGCAGGTGGTTCACGCCGAGGAGACCGCCGTCGTCGCCGCCGAGCAGGCCGTCCAGCAGGCCGCTACCGGTGCCGCCGTCGCCGTCGCCTTCACCGATCTGGCCACTGGTGTCGTTGCCGTTGGTGGTGGACACGACCTTCAGGTCCTTGCCCACGTTCTTGCCGCTGGCCCGGCAGACCGACTGGGCCACGGTCACGTCGCCCTTGCCGAGGATCCCGTCCAGGACGAGGTGCAGGGCGTTGACGGTGACCGTCACCTGGTTGCCGTGGGCGCCGGAGGTCTTCTCGACCTTCTGCTCGTTGAGGATCAGGTCGCCGACGAGCGGGACCGAGAGCCGGCTGTTGGGCCGGGCGGCGAGGGCCAGCATGTCGGCCCCGACGAGCCCGTTGAGGACCGACCCGTCGGCGAAGACGATGTCGCTCTCGATGTTGATCCCGTCGTTCGACACCTCGCAGCCCGACTTGAGCAACTTGACCAGCAGCTCGCCGAGCAGGTGGAGCTTGACCGTGGCCACCCGGGCCGAGGCCTTCGAGTACACGCCCTTGGCGACCCTGGTCTGGGCGCCGGTGGCGAGCACGAGGGCCTCGAGCAGCGGTGGCACCTGGACCTTGGCCACGTTGGCGTACCGGGGGCCGGCGTCGCCGGAGAGGCGCAGCCGGGCCAGGGGACCGACGTCGAGGGGCAGGGCTCCGAGGACGTCGACGTCGACGTCGAGGGCGAAGGCCGCCGCCTTGGCCGTACCGGCCAGGCCGCCGCCGCCCCCTCCGCCACCGCCACGTTCCGCACTGGCCGGCACCACGGCCGCAGCCATGAGCCCCAGGACGGCGATCGCCACGACCCCGTGGCGCCGCAGACTCATGTCTCTGACCTTCATCACGTACCTCCGCAATGTTTCGCTCACCACGATCCGTGTTCACGGACCGGCGCCACATGCGGAGAGTGCCAGACCGGACGAACGGTGCAAATGGCTCATCGGTACCCTCCGAGTACCAGGCCCGGTACCGGTACCGAAGTCCGCTTGAGGGGAAGTTGTTGACTCAAGTGGCACATGTGAGGTGGACTTGGCTACCCTGTTCAGAACCGCCCGCCCGGCCAGGTCGACCGGTACGGGCGGCCCGCTCCCGCGGCAGTCCTCTCGGACAGTGGCCGGCCGGGGTGGAGGAGGTGACCGGGATGGGCCGAATCCGCTGTGTTCTCGGAGACCGCTCGGTGTTCTTCACCGAGGGCCTCCGGGCGATCCTCCGCCAGAGCTCGGTGGCGACGATCATCGGCACGACGCAGTACCCGGAGGACGTGCCGGCGCTGGTCGGCCGGACGCAGCCCGACGTCGTGCTGGTCAGCTTCGAGCCGCCGCCGGCCTCGCTGGCATTGGCCCGGGTGATTCCCGACGTCCCCGTCCTCGTCCTGACGTGGTCCCGCCGGGAGGACGACCTGCTGGACGCCCTCCGGGCCGGAGCCACCGGGTTCCTCCACAAAGAGGTGGAGCCCGACGACCTGCTGCGGGCCATCGAGGCCGTGGCCGCCGGCCGCACCGCCTTCCCGCCCGGCTGGGAGCGGCTGCTGGTGAGCCGCCTCGACGGGCACCGGCCTCCCGGGCACCGCCTCCAGGACCCCGTCACCCTCACGCAGCGGGAGCGGGACATCGTGCAGCTCATCGTCGACGGGCACTCCAACAAGGCGCTGGCCGCCGCGCTGGGGATCGCCCACCAGACGGCCAAGAACCACGTCCGGCACGTGATGGCCAAGCTCCGGGTGACGTCGCGGGTGCAGCTCGTCGCCTGGGCCCTGGAACGGGGCTACGTCCCGACCCAGACCGCCGCCACCGCCTAAGTCCAAGTCGTACCCTCAGGCCTCCCGGGCCCGGAACCAGTCGAGGGTGCGGGCCAGCCCGTCGTCGAGGGTGTGGGCCGGCTTCCACCCCAGCTGCTCGCCCAGGAGCGTCGGGTCGAGGGCCGAGCGGGCCAGTTCCCCGGGACGGGCCGGGGCGTAGACGGCCGGCTCGGTGAAGCCGGTCACGCGGGCCATGGCGGCGAAGAGATCGTTGACGCTCGTCTCGGTGCCGGTGCCCACGTTGGCCAGGAGCCCGCTGCCGCCGAAGCGGGCCCGGGCGAAGGCGTCGACGACGTCGTCGACGAAGACGAAATCCCGGGTCTGGGTGCCGTCGCCGAAGATGGTGGGCGTCTCCCCCGCCAGGACCTTCCCGGCGAAGATGGCGACGACGCCGGCCTCGCCGTGCGGGTCCTGCCGGGGGCCGTAGACGTTGGCCAGGGCCAGGACCGTGTAGTCGAGGCCCCGGATCTCCCGGTAGTAGTGGAGATAGTCGCCGACCGCCTTCTTGGCTACTCCGTAGGGCGACACGGGTCGCCGGGCGGCCGTCTCGGCCACGGGCAGGGCGCTGGGCACGCCGTAGAGCGTGCCGCCCGAGCCGGCGAAGACGAGCTTGCGGGTGCCGGCGGCCAGGGCGGCCTGGCAGACGTGGAGGGAGCCGAGGATGTTGACCTCGGCGTCGAAGGCGGGGTTCTCGACCGAGACCCGGACGTCGGCCTGGGCGGCGAGGTGGAAGATCATCTCGGGCCGGCGCTGCCCGACCAGGTCGACCAGACCGGGATGGCGGATGTCGAGGCGGTGGAAGGAGAGGCGGCCCGCCGCGTTGGCCCGGGCGCGGCCGAGGTTGGCCAGTGAGCCGGTCGAGAGGTCGTCGATCACGTCGACCTCCTCCCCCTCCGCCAACAGTCGCTCGACGAGACCGGCACCGATGAACCCCGCCCCGCCGGTCACCAGCACTCTCACGGGGCGTACCCCGGAGAGCCCGGCGCCTCGACGCGGGCGCCGGTGAGCCGCTCGCCGGCCGGGACGACGGCACCCGGCCCGACGATCGAAACCCCGGAGACGGCGGCGCCGGCCTCGACCGCCGCTCCCGCGCCGAGCACCGAGTCGGTCACCTCCGCCCCGGCGCCGACGCGGGCGCCGTCGAACAGGACGGACCGGAGCACCTTCGCCCCCGCTTCGACCACCACGCCGGAGCCCAGCACCGATCCGTCGACCGCCGCCCCGGGGGCGACCACCGCCCCCAGCCCGACCAGGGAGGCGACGCCGCCGCGCTGGAGGCGGTCGGCGTTGGCCTCGAGGTACTTGGCCGGGGTGCCGATGTCGAGCCAGTAGGCCCGCGACGGGAGGGCGTAGAGCCTGCCGGACCGGTCGAGCAGGCCCGGGAACGTCTCCCGTTCGATCGACACCGCCCGTCCGGACGGGATGTCGTCGAGCAGCGACGGCTCCAGGACGTAGGTGCCGGCGTTGATCCAGTCGGTCGGGGCCTCGCCCGGGGGCGGCTTCTCCACGAAGCGCAGCACCCGACCGTCGGTGTCGGTGGGGACCACCCCGAAGGCCGAGGGGTCGTCGACCCGGGTGAGGGCAATCGTGGCCTCCGCCTCCCGCTCCTCATGGAAGCGAACGAGAGCGGAGACGTCGAGGTCGGTGAGGACGTCGCCATTGCAGACCAGGAACCGGCTCGTCACCCCGCCCGCCTCGGCCGCGAAGCGGATGGCGCCGGCCGTGCCGAGCGGCTCCGGCTCGGCCGCCACCTGAAGCGGCAGATCGGAGAACGACCGCCCGGCGAAAGCGTCGGACCGGTAACCGAGCGAAAGCACGACCTCGGTGACGCCGTGGCCCGCCAACCAGGCCAGCTGATGTTCGAGGAACGGCCGGTTGACGATCGGCAGCAGCGGCTTGGGCGTGGTCCAGGTCAGGGGCCGGAGCCGCGTGCCCTCGCCGCCGGCCAGGACGATCGCCTTCATTGACTCGAGACGTCGCTCGGGTTCGTGCCGGCGACGGCCACCGGCGGCGTGCCGATGTCGGCGTCCTTGGGGATGAAGGCGATGGCGACCACGTCCCGGTCGTTGGGCACGAAGCTGGCCGGGTTGCCGGTCCGCTCCTGGCCGTTCACGCTCCAGCGCACGAGGCCCGGCTTCTTGTCCAGGGCGTCGCAGACGTCGCCGTTCTTGTATTTGTGCTTGAACATCTCGAGCGCGGTGGCGGAGAGCTTGTCGCCGGCTTGGCGGTAGAACAGCCCAACGGTGGCGTTGCTGCCGGCGCCGGCGGCCGAGAACGGGTGCATGTGGATGAACCCGTCGCCGTGGGAGTGGATGCCGGTGTTCGGGCTCGGCTCGTACATCGGCAGGTTGGCCTGCCATGTGCCACAGAGGTTGACGCCGACGGTGGCATGCCAGTGGTCGTTGATGCGGGGGCCGGGCCCCGTGGCCGAGCCGGTGCCGCCGCTGTCGCTCTTGGCCAGCGCGATGAGCGCCACGCCGACGACGAAGACGGCGACGACGAAGGCGACGAAGCCCCGGCTGCTGCGGCGCGACTTCGCCTGGACGTGACCCTTCTTCCGGGAAGCCTTGCCCATGGCGTCAGGCTAGCGGCGGGGGGCGGCGAAGCGGTGGTGGGCCATGGCCAGCAACCCCCGGGCGGTCAGGAAGGCGGCGGCCGGGCCGAGCAGGGCGCGACGGCGGCCGGTGAAGCGGACCGAGGCGAAGCGGAGCAGGGAGCGGTGGTGCTCGGCGATCATCCGGTAGGGGCGTCCGGCGGTCGACACCCCGAGGAGGTGCTCGACCGTGCCGGCCGGCTCGTAGGCCACGCGCCAGCCGGCCCGGCGGAGGCGCCAGCAGAGGTCGACGTCCTCCACGTACATGAAATAGCGCTCGTCCCACCCGCCGACCGCGTCGAGGGCGGCCCGGCGTAGCCAGACGGCCGCCCCCGACACCCAGTCGACGTCGCGGGGCCGGGCCGGGTCGGCCCCCGTCTCCCGGTAGCGGCGGGTGAACGGGTTGTCGCGCCACACGAAGAACAGCAGGCCGTGCCCCACGGCGTCGGGAAGGCTGGGGATCCGGCGGGCCGAGGGGTAGACGGTGCCGTCCGGGTTGTGCAGTCGTGGCCCGGCGGCCCCGAGGTCGGGCTCGGCGGCGAAGCGGGCGACGACGGCCGCCCCCGCCCCCGGGCCCAGCACCGTGTCGGGGTTGAGCACGGCCACCACGGGCGCGGCAGTGGCGGCAATGCCCAGATTGGCGGCCCGGGCGTAACCCAGATTGCCGCCCGACCGTACGACCCGGAGGGCGGGAAAGGCCCGCAGGACCGCCTCCACGGAACCATCGGTCGACGCGTTGTCGACGACGACCAGCTCCGGGCGGGGATCTTCGGCCAGGATCGAGGCGACGCAGGCCCGCAGGGCGTCCCCGGCGTTGTAGTTGACGACGACGGCCGCCCAGGCTGCGCCGGGGCCGTCAGGCGCCACGGGCCTCCTCGTAGATGGCCCAGGTGCGGCGGGCGGTCTCGCCCCACGTGAGGGACCGGGCCCGCTTCAGGCCCCGTCCGGCGAGGTCCTCGGCCAGGCCGGGATCCTCGAGAATGCGGCCGATGGCCTCGGCCAGGGCGAGGTCGTCGAGGGGGTCGACGAGCAGGGCGGCGTCGCCGGCCGTCTCCGGCAGGGCCGAGATGTTCGAGGTCACAACCGGCGTGCCGCAGGCCATGGCCTCCAGCACCGGCATCCCGAAACCCTCGTAGAGCGACGGGTAGACGAACACCGCCGCCCGGCCGTAGAGGGCGGCCAGCTCGTTGCGGGGCAGCGAGCCCTCGCTGACGATTGTCCGGCCCTGGAGACCCCGGTGCTGGAGGCCCTCGCCGACCTCGTCGCCCAGCCATCCGTTGGGGCCGTGGAGCACGAGGGACAGCTCGGGGTGGCGGGCGGCCAGATGGCTGAAGGCGTCGAGGACGGCCACCACGTTCTTGCGTTGCTCCTGGGTGCCGACCCACAGCATGTAGGGCTCGGCGATCCCCCGGCGCTCCCACTGCCGGCCGGCCGCGCCGACCGAGAGGTCGCCCCCGCCCAACCCGGCGACGTCGACGCCGTGGGGCACGACCCGGATCCGCTCCCGCTCGACGCCGTAGAACTCCTCGACGTCGAGGGCGGTGGAGCGCGACGGGCAGATGATGCGGGCGGCCTCGGCGGCGGCGATGAGGGCGCCGCGCTTGTGGAGCGCCCGGGCCCGGCGGGGGTAGCGGTCGGGGAAGCGGATCGGGGCGAGGTCGTGGACCGTGACGACGAGGGCGGCGCCGCCGGGCGGCGGGATGGCCGGGCCGGTGGAGTGGACGACGTCGAGATGGCCGGTGATCGACTGCGGCGCCGGGCGGCGGTCCGCCATCCAGGCGTCGTAGAGGCGGTCGCGGCTGAGCGTGAAGGCCACCCGGTCGACGGAGAGGTCGTCCATCTCGGACGGGGCCTCGTCATGGTCGGCGTGGAAGAACACCAGGTCGTCGGCGTGACCGATCTCGACCAGACCCCGGCACAGCGCCAGGGCATAGACCCCGACCCCGGTCGGGATCCGCTGGAAGAGCGGTTCGGCGCTCAGCCCGACCCTCATCAGGATTGCCCTCCGGCGGGCACGGCCGAGGTCATCTTCTCGGCCAGCGCCTCCCGCCAGGGCCGCAGCGGCGGAAGGCCGGCGGCGGCCCAGGCCGCCCCGGACAGGACGCTGTTGGCCGGGCGGGGAGCGGGTCGACCCAGCTCGGCGGTGGTCATCGTGCCGACGACCGAGGGGTCGAGCCCGGCCAGCTCGACGGCGGCGGCGGCGAGGTCGTGCCAGGTGCAGGGCCCCTGGTTGGTGACGTGATACACGCCGGGCAGGCGCCCGACGGCCAAGCGGGCCAGGGCGCCGGCCAGGTCGGGGGCGTAGGTGGGGCAGCCCCGCTGGTCGTCGACGACCCGGAGCGGCGCCCCCTGGCGGGCCCGGTCCACGATGGTGTCGACGAAGTTGCGGCCCCGGCGGCCGAAGACCCACGACGTGCGGGCGACGGCCCAGGAGCCGGCGTGGCGGGCCAGTTCGAGTTCGCCGCCGAGCTTGGAGCGGCCGTAGACCGATCGCGGGCTGGGCTCGTCCCACTCGTCGTAGGGCCCGGCCTTGTCGCCGGAGAAGACGTAGTCGGTCGAGACGTGGACGAGGTGGGCGCCAGCCCGGGCGCAGGCCGCGGCGAGGTGGCGCACCCCGAGGGCGTTGACCAGGACGGCCCGCTCGGGGTCGGCCTCGCAGCCGTCGACGTCGGTCCAGGCGGCGCAGTTGACGACCGCCGCCGGGGCGGCGGCGGCCACGGCCTGTTCCACGGAGTGGCGGTCGGAGAGGTCGCACGCGGCCCGGTCGAGAACGATGACCTGGTGGTGGGGAAGGTGGGCGGCCACCTCCGAGCCGACCTGCCCGCCGCCGCCGGTCACCAGGATGCGCAAAGGGGAAACGGTCATCGGGCCGGGTGTCAGCAGGCCGGCTGGGCCGGGCCGCCGGCCGGTTTCGGGGCGGTGGTGGGCCCGGAGCCGGTGGTGGCGGTGGTCGGGGCCGCGGTCGTGGTGGAAGCCGGGGCCGCAGCCTGGCCGGAGGCGGCGGGGGCGGTCACGCCCTGCCAGTCGGCGCCGACGATCAGCACCAGGTCCGTGCCCCTGACCCCGGCGTCGGCGACGAGCTTGCCGACGCCGTTCAGGTAGCGGGCGAGGAACGCCGCCTTGGCCTGGGCCGCCGGGGGGTACCGGATCTCGGTCTTGGCATAGCCGAACGTGACGGCGTCACCCGATCCGGCGGGCGAGAAGCCGGCCCGGCCGAGCTCGCCGGCGGTGTCGCCGGCCGCGCCGGCGG
>JAUZEX010000243.1 GCA_030838815.1 Actinomycetota bacterium | reverse complement strand
TCCTCGACGCCTTCGACACGTTCCTCTACGAACACGGCTACCTCGGCCCTGGCCCGTGGGACATCGGGGCCGACGTATGGGAGACCGACCCGGAGGCGGCCCTGCGGGAGGTGGACCGGCTCCGGTCCGCCCCCGAGGCCGCCGCCCCGGAGGCTGCCGTCCCCGATGACGGGAGCCCGCCCGACGGTGACGGCGAGCCGTCGGCCGCCGCCGCCGCCGCCCGGGTCGTGAACGAGATCCGCATCGCGCTGCGGGAGCTCGGCCGCCAGATGGCCGACGCCCACCATATCGGCGCCCCTGATCTCGTCATGATGCTGACCGCCGACGAGCTCGACGACTTCGTGGCCCACCCCGAGACCTTCGGCCTCAGGCTGGCCCAGCGGGCCGCGGTGGCAGCCTCTTAGAAGCGGTACTGACGGCGCGGCGCGCGCCACCCGTGGCGCCGGCCCGTAGGCGTGCGTGGCTGCACCGGCCGCCCGTAGGCCGGCCGTCTTCTGCGTTCCCCCAGCATCAGGGAAGGTTTCCAGGGCCCGACCCCCACTTCCTGCGTAGGGGGACGTAACGGACAGTCAGCCGCCGGTTACCAGCGACGCCCGAGGACCAGCGTCGGCTCGTCGTCGTCGATGGGGACGGCGGGCACGGGGAGGTTGTCGGCGATGCGCTCCGACGCCTTGCGCAGCTGCCGGCCGGAGAAGATGGCGACGGCCGCGATGCCGGTCAGGACGACGACGCCCGCCCCTGTCCGGGGCAGGGTGCCGGCCGGCTGGCCCGCCGAGCGGCGCGTGGCCGGAGCGGCCGACTGCGTGCCCGACGCCTTGCGGGGCGCCGAGGCCGCGGTGCGGGGCGCGGTCGTGGTCGGCGTGGCCGTCACCGGCGGCGAAGCGCTCACCTTCGGTGTCTTCTCCCACGGCGGCCACGGCGGCTGGTAGTCGCCGCTGCTGCTCGGCGGCGACGTCGGCGTCGGGGCGAAGTACGACGATCGGGTTGTCGGCGTGGAGCGGTTGGCGGGCGCCGGCGGCGGGGACGCCGAGGCCGACGGGGGCGACGGCGGGGAGGGTGACCGCGACAGGGCGTGGAACGACCCGGCGTCGCCCACCGGGTAACACGTCCTCTCGCTCCACCGGGTGACCGGGCCGAACGACCCCTGCGTCTTCAGGAAGCTCTGGCTGCACACCGTGCTGCCCGCGGCCAGCCCGGCCGGTACGACTGCGGACAGGGTGACGGCCCCGCTGGCGGAGTTGAACTGCCGGTCGGCCCACAGCCGGGGCGCGCCCTTGTCGACGCTCAGGCACTCCATGATCCGGTGGGCCCGGTCGCCGGCCACGGCGGACGTCGGCCACTTCAGGCTCACCGCCACCGCCTGGCCCGAGGTCACGGACGAGCCGGGCGTCGGATCAGTCGTCTTGTCCAGATCGCCGAGGGCCCGGTGGCCGTAGACGTCGGCGCAGCTGTCGTCGAAGGTCGTCTCGGCCGCTCCGGCCGGGCCGGCGAGGCCCAACGACAGGGCGACCACCGTCACCACCACACACCATCCCCGCCAGCTCATGGGGCCTCCGCTGCGCTCCGCGCTCCACGCTCCGGGCTCCGCCTGCCCGACCGGGCCCTTACGTTAACCCAGACCTACGGTGTTGTCACTGTGGAGCAGGTCCACATACGGAAGGTCCCGTCCGCCGGAAATGTGGCAGTGCTGCCGGAACTGCACTCAATGTCAGATTTCTGATAGATTGAGTCATGACGGTCGAACGGGCGGTCCACCTCATCGGACATCTCGAGGGACGCCGCATCAACCTGGCCCTGGCCGACGGCTCCCGGCTGGACGACTGCGAACTCGTCTCGGCCGGCCACGGCACCGACACGCTCTGGCTCTACGTCAACGGCCGCGACGTCTTCGTGCCGGCGGCCGACGTGACCGATGCCTGGGAGGCCGCCTGAACGCATGACGGGGCCCCGGACCGTCGATGGTCCGGGGCCCCGGCTGCGTGCCGTCAGCTCTTGAATGGCAGCTGGGGGCGGCCAGTTCTCCCTAGTGACGGCCCTCGCCGTGGCGCGAGACCTGCTGCTTGGCCTGGGGCTTGGCCTGGGGCGGCGTCGGGTGGTCGCCCTGGCCGTCGTGGCCGTTCGGACCGTCCTGGCCCTGGTTCCAACCGTTGTCGGGGTGGCCGTCACCGTTGTGGTCGCCCTTTTGGCGGTCCGCCCCGTTCTGCTGCATCTGCTCCCAGCGGGTGATCATCTCCTCGCACCGGCCGGCGATGTCGCGGGCCCGGGTGGCCCACTCGGGCCGGTTGTTCTGGTCGAAGGCGTCGGCCAGCGAGTTCCACCAGTCCTGGCAGCGCTGTACCCGGGCGGCGTGGGTGTCGGCGGGCGCCGGGGCGGCCGGGCCGCAGACGGCCGTGGCGGCGGCGGCGCAGACCGAGGGGGCGTCACCGTCGACCGGGACGACGGGGACGGCCGGCGGCACGGTGGTCGTGGTGACCGGCTTGGGCGGAACCGGCGTCGTGGGCGGCACGAGGACGGGAACGGGATTGGGCACGGGGTCCACGACGACGGGAGGAACGGTGGTCGTGGTGGTGGTTCCGTCCACCGGCGGGGTCGGGTCGACCACCGGGACGGTCGTGGTGGTCGTCGTGGGATCGGCGACGGGGGTGGCCGGCGGGGCGGCGACCTCGGTCGGAGAACCGGTGAAGGGAAGGGGC
>JAUZEX010000150.1 GCA_030838815.1 Actinomycetota bacterium | reverse complement strand
CGAAGGCCAGCGCGCCGCCGCCCCCGCCGGTGCCGGCGACGGCTTCGGAGGCGCGATCGCCACCACGGGGACGGCCGGCACCGACAGCGCGGCGATCTCCACCGACCCGGCCGCCGCGGCCGGATCCGCCGGGCCGGGGGCCGCCGCCGCGACGGGAACGGCCGGGTCGACCACCGGAGCGTCCCGCACCGGTGCCGTCGTCGCCGCCGCCTCGCCGGCCTCCGCCGGGAAGAAGACCGCCGCCGGCGCGACCTCGGCCGGAGCGGCCGGGGCCGGATCCGGTGCCGGCAGCAGCTCCACCAGCCCGGCGGGCACCACCGCAGCCGCGTCCGCGGCGGCCACGTCGCAGGCGCCCACTGTCAAGGGCTGCGCCAAGGCCGGGTCCCCGCTCGTCATCGGCCAGGTCGGAGGCTTCTCCGGGATCGTCAGCAACGTGCTGCTCCCGGCCCGTATCGGCATGCAGGTCTGGGTCTCCGACATCAACGCCCGGGGTGGCATCGCCTGCCATCCCGTCAAGCTGTTCCAGGTCGACGACGGCTCCGACTCGTCCCGGTCGGCCGCCGCGGTGCGCGACCTCGTCGAGAACAAGAAGGTCGTCGCCCTCGTCGGCTCCTCGGTCCCCATCTCGATCGTCGGCTACCGGTCCGCCTCCGAGCAGCTCAAGATCCCGAGCGTGGGCGGCGACTCGCTCAACTACGACTGGTCGCAGAGCCCGGTCCTGTTCCCCCAGGGCGCCACGTTCTCGGCCACCATCATCGGTGCCGTCAAGCAGCTGGCCGATCAGGGCAAGACGAAGCTCGGGGTCATCTACTGCGTCGAGGCCCGCAACTGCCAGGACGCCAACAAGGTCATGGTCGACGGCGGCGACAAGGTGGCGGGCGCCACCGTCGTGTACCGCAGCCAGATCTCGCTGGCCCAGACCGGCTTCGGCGGCCAGTGCCAGTCGGCCAAGGACGCCGGCGCCCAGCAGGTCCTCCTGGCCATGGACGGCTCCGCCATCAGCCGGGTCATGAAGTCCTGCGCCCAGATCGACTACTTCCCGGCCATCGCCACCTCACCCATCGCCATCGGCTCCTCGGTCACCCAGGACCCCAACGTCCGCAAGGCCGGCGTGTCGCTGGCCCACATTGCGTTCCCCTGGACCCAGGCCGACAACCCGGCGGAGCAGCGCTACCAGCAGGCGATGGCCCGCTCCGCCCCCGGCGTGGCGTCCGACGGTGCCACCTCGCAGGCCTGGGTGGCCGGCGAGATGCTCCGCACCCTCGTCGACAGCCTCGGCGACGCCGGGCTCGGCGACATCACCACCGAGCTCGTCTACCGCGGCCTCGCCAACCTCAAGGGCACGACGCTCGACGGCCTGACCTCGCCCATCACGTTTGGGGCCGGCCAGGCGAAGGCGCCCGAGAACAACTGCTACTTCCCCGTCCTGCTGACCGAGGACAAGGGGTTCGTGGCCCCCAACGGAAGCCGCCCGACGTGCCTCTGACGCCGCATCGAATCCCCGTAGAAAGAGACCGACCGTGAAACTGCTCCTCATCCGTCATAGCCAACCGGATCCCGGACGCGACGTCCTCGACCCGCCGCTCACCGACCACGGCCGCCGGCTGGCGGCCGCCACGGGGCAGTGGCTCGCCGGTGAGGGGATCGCATGCGTCTACTCCAGCTCCACCCGGCGGGCACTCGAGACGGCGGCGCTGATCGCCGGGTCGGTTGGCGCCCCCGTCGTGCAGAGGGACGGGCTGGCCGAGTTCGGCGCCGGCCAGGAGTACGTGCCGGTCGAAGAGCTGCGCCGGACGGGCGACGCCCGCTGGACGGCCATGGCCGCCGGTGACCTCGCCGTCTTCGGTACCGACGCCGAGACCTTCCGGGCCGACGTCTCGGCGGCCGTGGGGGCCATTGCCAACGCCCATCCGGGCCAGACCGTGGCGGTGGTCGCCCATGCCGGCGTCATCAACGCCTACCTCGGCGACATGCTCGACATCGACCGCCTCCTGTGGGTCGAACTCGACTACGCCGCCATCTGCCGCGTCGCCGTCAGCCGGAGCGGGGTCCGGAGCGTCCTCGCCCTCAACGAACGGCCCCACGACTGCGGCCTTCCGTCCGATTCCGTGCTCACCACGCCGCTGCCAGGAGGCTCCTCGTGAACGACTGGATCTTGAACGACACCCCTTCGAAGGTTTTCCCGCTCTACTCCCGGGCCAACGTCGGCGAGGTCTTCCCCGACCCGATCACCCCGCTCAACGCCACGGCCGGCTTCCTGGCCAACCTGGAGCCCGGCTGGCGCGACGCCTACGTCGCCTGCCAGGTCTGGGACCACGACCTCTACGACGCCACCGTCGAGCACAACCCGCTCGTCTGTTTCGGCGGGTACCTGTTCATCAACATGTCGCTCATGCGGCTCGTCGGCGTGCGGGTCCCGGGGTTCTCCCCCGAGGCGGTCGACCTCCAGTACTTCGGCGACATGCCCGGCATCCCGTCCTACGAGAGCGAGCGCCGCTCCTTCGACGAGAGTCCGGAATGGAGCGAACGGGCCGGAGCATGGCTGCTCTCCGACGTATTCGGCGCCACTGACCTCGACGATCTCGACGGCCGCCGGGTCGAGGTCCAGGCCATCATCGCCGCCCGTCCCGATCTGGCCGGCCTGAGCGACGCCGCCCTGGCCGAGCGCATCACGACCTGGGCAC
>JAUZEX010000146.1 GCA_030838815.1 Actinomycetota bacterium | reverse complement strand
CTGCTGTGGATGCTCCAGAGGGTGGCCATGGGCAAGATCCCGGCCGAGTGGGAGGACGCCCACATCCACGACGTCCACATGCCGGAATGGCTCGCCTGGGTGCCGATGCTGCTGCTGATTCTCGGCCTCGGCGTCTTCCCCGGCGCCATCTTTCACGTCACCGACGGCGCCGTGCAGGGCATCAGCAAGGCCTTCGGAGACGGAGGCTGATCGCCGGTGCCCGCCCCGTATTTCGACTACGCCGCCCTCGCCCCGGAGATCATCCTCACCGTCGCCATCGTGGTCGTGCTGGTGGCCGACCTCCTGTTCGAGGAACGGGAGAAGTACCGGACGTCGACCCTGGCCGGCGTGGGCTGCCTGGCCGCCCTGGTACCGATCCTCTACCTGGCCGGCAACGGCGCCGACCGCACGATGTTCGGCGGCGCCTACGTGGTCGACAACTACGCCCTCCTCATGAAGGCGCTGTTCCTGGTGGCCGGCTACATCACCGTCCTGCTGTCGGCCAACTACATCGAGGAGGGCGACTACTACCAGGGCGAGTACTACACGCTCCTTCTGACCGCCTTGTTGGGCATGACCGTCATGGCCTCGGCCCGGGACCTCGTCACCATCTTCGTCGCCCTCGAGACCCTGTCGATCCCCACCTACCTGCTGGCCGGCTGGCGCAAGCACGACGCCCGGTCCAACGAGTCGTCGCTCAAGTACTACCTGATGGGGGTGCTGTCGTCGGCCGTGATGCTGTACGGCATGTCGATCGTCTACGGCCTGGCGGGCGACACCCGCCTCGTCGAGATCGCCCGCTACGTCTCGACCGGCGCCGGCGGCCACCTGTTCGACGTGGCGATCTTCTTCACCCTCGTGGGGTTCGCGTTCAAGGTGTCGGCGGTGCCATTCCACTTCTGGGCCCCCGACTCCTACGAGGGGGCGCCGACCCCCGTCACCGCGTTCCTGTCGGTGGCGTCGAAGACCGGCGGCTTCGTGGCCCTGCTCAGCCTGGTCTACGTCGGGTTCTTCGGCCGGAGCGACGCCTGGCAGCCGATCCTGTGGGTCCTGGCCGCGGCGTCGATGACCGTCGGGAACCTCATCGCCCTCCGCCAGACGAACCTCGTACGGATGCTGGCCTACTCGTCGATCGCCCAGGGCGGCTTCATGCTGGTGCCGTTCGCCGTCGCCAACCAGGGTGACGGGTCGGCGCGGCCCGGCGCCTTCTCGGCCACGGTCGTCTACCTCCTCATCTACGCCGTGATGAACCTCGGGGCCTTCGCCGTCCTCATCGCCGTGGCCCGCAAGACGCGCTCGGCAGAGATCGACTCCTACGCCGGCCTGTTCAACTACGCACCGGGCCTGGCCGTGACGATGTCGCTCTTCCTGTTCTCCCTGGCGGGCATCCCGCCGCTGGGCGGCTGGTACGCCAAGCTCGTCGTCTTCAAATCGGTCCTCGATGCCGGCACCAAGCAGGCCGTCATCCTCGGCGTGCTGGCCGCCGTCAACTCGGTGATCGCGCTGTTCTATTACGCCCGGGTGGCGGGGATGATGTGGTTCCGGCCCGCCCCGGCCGACGGCGGCGGCACGGCCCGGGTGCCGGTGGCGCTCGGGGCGGCCATCGCTCTGCCGTCGGCGCTCATCGTGGCCATCGGCGTCTACCCCAACCTCTTCGCCCGCCTCGGCGAGCTGGCCACGAAGGGCCTGTAGATCTCGGCGCAGCCCGACCTGGCCGCCCGGCTGGCGGAGCGGATCCGCCGCCGGGGCCCGCTCCCGTTCGACGAGTGGATGGATGCCGCCCTGTACGACCCGGCCGGGGGATTCTTCGCCCGGGCCGGGGGAGCGGGCCGGGCCGACGGCGACTTCCTCACCAGCGTGGAGGTCGGATCCCTGTTCGGGGCGCTGGTGGGCCGGGCAGTGGACGGCTGGTGGGACCAGCTCGGCCGGCCCGACCCGTTCCTGGTCGTCGACGCCGGCGCCGGCCGGGGCCAGCTGGCCCGCGATGTCCTCCGGGCCGGGCCCCGGTGCGCTCCGGCTCTCCGCTACGTGCTGGTCGAGCGCTCGGCCGGCCTGCGGGCGGCCCAGGCGGAGTACCTCCCCCTGGAGCCCGCCGAGTTGGTTCTCGGCCCGGCCGTGGCGCCCGAACCTGACGAGGAACCCGTCGCCGTGCCCGGCTCCGGCCCGATGGTGACCGCCCTCGAAGAGCTCCCGGCCGGGCCGGCGCTCGGCGTGATCGTCGCCAACGAGCTGGCCGACAACCTCCCGTTCCGCATCGTCGAACGCACCACCGGCGACGGCTGGAACGAGATCCGCGTCGCCGAAGGCCCTGTCCCCGGCTCCCCCGGGCGCCCGCCGGCATACCCTCCCGGGGAAGACCCGTCCGACGAGCCGGAGCCCGCCCGGGCCCCGGTCTTCGCCGAGCTCGCCCTCCCCGCCGACGACGGCCTGGCTACTCTCGCCGACCGCCTCGTCGAAGGCCACGACATCCCGGTCGGCGCCCGCCTGCCGGTCCCCACCGCTCTCGTCGAGTGGCTCCGCTCGGCCGCCGCCACGCTGCGCCGTGGCGTCATCGTCGTCATCGACTACGCCGCGCCCGTCGAGGAGTTGGCCGCCCGGGGCCAGGCCGGATGGCTCCGCACCTACCGGGCCCAGCGTCGGGGCGGTTCGCCGCTCGACGCTCCGGGCTCCCAGGACATCACGGCCGACGTCCCGTTGGAGGGGCTCCGCCGGGCGGCGGCCACCGTCGGCCTGTCCGTCCTCACCGAGACGACCCAGGCCGAGTGGCTCCATCGCCTCGGCGTCGACGAGTTCGTCGAGGAGGCCCGGGCCGCCTGGCACGGCCGGGCCGCCACCGACCTCGCCGCCATCGCCGCCCGCAGCCGGGTCCACGAGGCCGACGCCCTCCTCGACCCGGCCGGGCTCGGTGCCCACCGGGTGACGATCCTCGGAAGGAAGGTCTGAAGCCGTGGCGCAGCACTGGACATGGCGGGCGGGCCCTGTCGAACCGGGTCCGACGGTCGTGGTCGACATCGACGGAGTCCTCTCCGACGCCGCCCGCCGCCAGCACTACCTCGAGGAGCCCTGGCCCGACTGGCGGGGGTTCTTCGACGCCTGCGGCGAGGACCAGGTCATCGAGGAGGTGAAGACCCTGCTCGACCTCCTGGACCCCAAGCTGCGGGTCGTGCTCCTGACCGGCCGCCCGGCCCGGGTCCACCCCCTGACCGAGGCCTGGCTGGCCCGCTACGACATCCGCTGGGACGCCCTCCTCATGCGCGAAGGCGGCGACTACTCGATGGCCCGGGAGTTCAAGGAAGAGGCCGTGGCCGACCTCCGGTCGAAGGGCTTCGTCCTCCGCCTCGCCTTCGAGGACGACCGCCGCAACGCCGAGATGTTCCGCGCCGTCGGCGTTCCCTGCATCTACATCCACTCCGGCTACTACGACTGACGGTCACGGGCGGGGGCTTTCGCTTCTCCTACCTGGATCTCAGCCGGTTCCCCGGCCCGCCCCAGCTTTGGCTCCGAATGTGTCAGTGGACACCGGGTTGGAGATCGGGAACGAGCGGTCGGCCGGTACCGTTGAAGCAGGTAGGTGATGCCAGATGAGTAAGAACACGATCAAGACATACGTTCTCCTCGCCGCTCTTGGCGGCTTCTTCATCCTGGTCGGCGGCGCGGTCTTCAAGGGCCCGGGCCTCGTGATCGGGTTGTTCCTCGGCCTGGCCATGGTCGGCGGGTCGTACTGGTTCTCGGACAAGATCGCCGTGAAGGCGGCCCGCGCCGTGCCGGTGACGGAGGCCGAGGCGCCGGGGCTGTACCGCATCGTGCGGGAGTTGACGACGCGGGCCAACATGCCCATGCCCAAGCTCTACGTCACGCCTGACCTGCAGCCCAATGCCTTCGCCACCGGCCGCAGCCCCGAACACGCCGCCGTGGCCTGCACCCAGGGCATCATGCAGATGCTGAGCGAAGACGAGTTGAAGGGCGTGCTGGCCCACGAGCTGTCCCACGTCGGGAACCGCGACATTCTGATCGGCTCGGTGGCGGCCGCCATCGCCATGGCCATCACGTTCGTGGCCCGCATCGCCATGTGGGGGGCGATCTTCGGCGGCGGGGGCCGGGACCGTGACCGCAACGTATTCGGCGAGCTCGCCTTGGTCCTGCTGGCGCCGCTGGCCGCCGGGCTCCTGCAGATGGCGCTGTCCCGCTCCCGGGAGTTCGAAGCCGACCGGAGCGGAGCGCTTCTGCTGGGGACGGGCGAGCCCCTGGCCCGGGCCCTGGAGAAGATCGAGGCCGGCGCCAGGCGGATCCCGATGGACGTGAACCCTGCCCAGGCCCAGGCCTACATCATCTATCCGCTGACGGGCCGGAAGGTGAACGCCGGCCGGTTGTTCATGACGCACCCGTCGACCGAGGAGCGCATCGCCCGTCTGCGGCAGATGCACCCTGGCGCGGCCCGCTTTTAATGCTGGGCGGCGGCCTTCGGCCGCCCGTCCCTTCTGTTCCGCCAAGTGCTATTCCGGCCTTCGGCCGGGCACTTGGCGGCTAATCCCGGAAGTTCGTGAACTGGAGGGGCACGTCGAAATCGTGCCCCTTCAGCGCGGCGATGGTCGCCTGCAGGTCGTCGCGCTTCTTGCCCGTCACCCGGAGCTGGTCTCCCTGGACCTGGCTCTGCACGCCCTTCGGCCCCTCGGCCTTGATGAACTTGTTGATCTCCCGGGCCTTCTCGTCGGAGATCCCCACGTTGAGGGTGACGACCTGACGCGCCGCGCCCTTGGCCGCCTCCTGGACCTTCCCGTAGGCCAGCGCCTTGAGGGGCACGCTGCGGCGGACGAACTTCTCCTCCAGCACCTGGACGAGCGCCTTGAGCTTCTGCTCCGTGTTGGAGTGGAGGGTGATCTCGGTGTCGGCGAGATCGATCGAGCTGTCGGTGCCCTTGAAGTCGAACCGGTTGACGATCTCCCGGCTCGCCTGGTCGATGGCGTTGCGCACCTCCTGCATGTCGACCTGCGAGACCACATCGAAGCTGGGCATGACCGGCGCCTCCAGGGGAGGGGAGAGGGACGGGACCGCTATGCTAGGCGCCCTCGGGTCGGTGTCCGAGTGGCCAAAGGAGACGGTCTGTAAAACCGTTGCGGAAGCTACGATGGTTCGAACCCATCCCGGCCCACTTGCAAGTAAAGGCCCTGGTCAGGAGGCATATGCTCCGGCCCGGGCCTTTCTCTTTTGGGGTTCAGCCGGCGGCAGGGGACAGACGATCGCCGACGTCCGCCAGGCGCTGCAGGGTCGTCGGGGAACGCCGGGTGGCACCGGGTACGACTCGGTACGGCGTTCGGCCCGGGAAGCGGCGGACGACGTCCAGGTTCTGGCTTGGGCCGCGGTCGAGGGCCCACACGACCGGACCGTCGAATCGTGAGTTCCGGGCCAGCGAGAACGGCTGGAGCAGCCACGGCCCGTCGAGCGGCGGGAGGAAGACGACGGCCCGGTCGAGGGCGGCGGCGCGGAGCGGGGCGGCATAGAGGCGGTCGCGTTCGGCGGCGAAACGGTGGTGCTCGGCCAGAGCCTGGCCGGCCACGAAGAGGCTCACCGCCGCCATGCCGGTGGCCACAAAGCGGCCCACGAGGCGGTCCCAGCGCCAGAGGCGGGCCAGGCCGGCCGCGCCGAAGATGCTTCCCGGAACGAGGACGGGCAGCCAGTAGAACGGCCCGAACCGCCACGGTCCGCCCCACTCCGTGGAGCTGAAGCTGCCCCAGAACAGCGTGTAACCGAGAGGGACGGTCAGGGCCACGAGCACCAGACAGCGCCCGGCCCGGTCCGGGAGATGGCGGTGACCGGCGACCGCCAGCCCGATCAGGACCAGGCCGCCGAACCCCCAGAATCCGGTCAGGACGGTGAGCCGCCCAAGGGCCAGCAGCGCCCGGGCCGGGGTGTAATCGAGGTACGGCATGCCGGCGTACATCCGGTGCGGGCCGAAGCCGAGCGTGTCGCTCGGGCCCACGAAGGTGAACGGGGGCCGCAGCAGGCTTCCGGTTGCGGCCTGGAAGTAGGCGGCCATCGCCGCCAGCGGGACGGACGCACCGACGGCGAGCCAGGCCGCCTGGCCCACGAGGCGGCGGGGCCCGTGCCGGCCCGACCAGACCCACCACGCCAGCAAAGGTCCGGCGAAGAGGACGGCGTCGAAGGGCCGGGCGAACACGGCCAGCCCGAGGAGGAGCCCGGCGAGGGCGAGCGGCCAGCGGGAGCTCTGCGCCCGGGCGGGTCGACGCTGCGCCGGTACCTCAGCGACGCTCCGCCGGAGGCCCGCCAGGAACGCGGCGGCGAAACCCATCAGGAGCGCGACGTTGAACAGGTAGCTCAGGTAGGTGGCGCTCTGGATCGCGAAGAGAGGGGAGCCGGCCAGGAGAGCGGCGGCGAGGGCAGCCTCACGCCGCCGGCCGAGTACCTCCCGGGCCAGGAGGTAGCAGGCGACGACGGCGCCGGCGGCGGCCAGGGCCAGCGCCGCCCGGTCGGAACCGAAGGCCTTGTGGGAGGCGGCGATGAAGGCCGGAAAGACGGGCGTGTACTTGGTGACGTAGTGGTCGCCGGCCCTGGTCGACAGCCAGGGCAGGAAGGCCTCGGCGGGTTCCGCCGCTGGCGGGAAGAGGTGCCCGGCCCGGAGCGATTCCGCCTGGAGGAGGTACACCGCCTCGTCGCCGTTGTCGGTCAGCCGGGGAACGAACAGCGCCGACCCGGCCACTGCCCATACGGCGGCGGCCACGGCCAGCGCCGCCACCACCACCGCCGGCCGCAGCCGCCGTCGGGTTCCCCTGGTCGGGGGAAGGGTCGAGGGCGGAGATGGCGGCGCGGCGGAGACAGTGGGCGGCGGCGATGTGCCGGTGAGGGTCATCGTGCCGGGAGCTGTCGGCGTTGACGGGACGTGGCGCTCAGCCGGCCGGAACTACTTGGGCTGCTTGTCCTTCGTGGCCTTGGCGCCCTTGGTCCCCTTGGTCGTCCCGCTCGAGTCCTTCGATTGCTTGTTGCCCTTGTGCTTCTGCTTCTTGTCCTTCGTGGTGCCGTCGGTCTGCGACCCGTCCCCGGCGCTGGTGCCGGAACCGCCGTCCGAGTAGCTGCCGGAGGACCCGCTCGACGTGCCGTCGGAGTATCCGGACCCGCCGCTGGAAGGGCTTGAACCATCGGAAAAGCCGGAGCCCGAGCTGCTCGAGCCGGGATCGTCGGAGGTCGTGGCTCGGCTCGAACCGCCGTACCCCCCGTAGCCGGGCAACCGTCCATAACTCCCGTTCGGTGCGCTGTAGGTCGCGGCCAGCGCCCCGGTGGCCAGCATTCCGGCTCCGGCGGCGGCGATGGCGACGACTCGCAGCCGCCGGCTCGATGTCTGACGGATCATGGTTGCGTCCTCCCTGGGTTTGAAGTCGGACCAGGAGGGCGCGGGACATCCACTCCCTCCCTAACCTCTCCTACCCCGCGAGTAGCATTGCTAACGCTACTATCAGACAAAGTTTGAGCAAGCCGGGCGGCCGGTCGGCATTCAGGCGCGCGGTCCAGTCACCTACTGCAGATCGGGGTCGCTGAAGCCCAATCGCCACCCCCGCTCGGCTTGGCCGGCGACGCGGTGGGTGAGGATGGCTCGGGCGGTCAGTGGTGCTGGCACCCGGCCGCCAGCTTGCGCATCTTCAGCGCTTGGGCCGCCGACGGCCGATGGGACACCTGCTCGGGCGTGAAGGCCTCCAGGAGGGCGCCGCCGTAGCAGCGTGCTGTGTCCTGGGAGACGCCGCCCTCGATCGCCCCGAGCGCGGCGTAGGTCCGGGCCAGGGGCCAGCTGACGGCGTCGGCCAGCCGGGGTCCGCCGATCGTGGTGGCGGGGCCGGGGTCGCAGGAATTCAACTCGACCAGCGCGTCGTGGCGGGCCGTCGACGCCGCGCCGGGGGGCATGGCCCGGGCCCAGGCTCCGAGGGTGCCCGCCAGCCCCTCGGTCGCCTGGGGGTTGTGGCCCACGAAATCGGCCCGGACACAGGAGTGGCCCCCGCGGTCGAAGTGGACGTAGCTGTCGCCGCCCCAGGCGTCCACTGCCCCCAGGGCGTCTCTGGGGTCGAGGCGCTGGGCGAGCATCAGGTAGAGCCCGAAGGCGCCGAAGTCGCCGCCGTCGAGGCGGGTTTCGCCCTTGTGGAGGGTCGGCTCGTCGACCGGGAGGGGTGCGTCTCCGGCCAGGTAGCGGAAGGGGTCGAGGAGTTGCGCCTCGCTGGCCGGGGGCGACTTGAGGACACGGTCGACGGCCGGGTTGCCGCCCACGGCGTGGAGGACCTCGACGAACGGCTGACCCAGATCGTAGGGAGCGCTGAACAGGGCGGTCAGCACCTCGGGGACGGCGCTGAAGTCGGCGGCCTTGACCTCGCCGGCGCGCCCGGCGTCGTGCGCCTGGCGCGCCGCGGGGTCGAGGTGGTCTACCCACTTGGTCTCCACCCGCATGGCGTCACCTTCGACGACCGCCCGGAAGCGGTCCATCGCGTCGTGGCTCTCGCCCATCCGAGACAGGTTGAAGTACTGGTCCTGCAGCGCGTGGGTGAGCTCATGGGCCAGCGTGGCCCTGACCGCCTCCGTCAGCTCGGTACCCCGAACCCGCACCCGCTGATCGCGAGGGTCGTAATAGGCCAGGGTCCCGTCGCCCTGCAACTGATCGCTGCCACCCAACAGATCGGGGTTCCCTTCGATCAGGCCGAGGGCCCGGAAGAAGCCGATCGTCTGGTCCATGGACTGGCGATCCTTGGGGCTGACCTTGGCCGGGCCCCCCAGGAGCGTCCCGCGGAACGCCTCCGGCGGGAGGTAGTCGACAAACACCGGGTGTTGGAACTTGAGGCCCCGTTCGTTCTCCACGAAGGAGACGATGTCGGCGAGGCGGGGGTCCCACTGGGAGGGGTGCGGGGGCGCCGCCGGGACACGCGCCCCGCGCCAGGCGGCGGCGCCCGCCGCAGAGGCCACCAGCGCAATGGCCAGAAAGAGCGCCGTCACCAGTCCCCGGCGCCGGCCGGGAGCGGTCGACCGGGTCGGCGCCGGGAATCCCCAGGCGCCAGGAGGCGGCGGGAGCAGGATGCGCTCGCCGGCCGCCGGCGGAGGCAGCGTGCGGGCCCACGCGGCCGCCGGAAGCGCCGTGGGCGTCGGCTGGCCGGGCACGACGGTGGCCGCCTGGCTGGATAGGGGCGCCTCCGCCGCCCACGGGCTCATTAGCGCGAGGTCGGCACGGCCGGCCGAGTCAGGCTCCCACGGAGAGTCCTCGGTCGCCGCTGGGAGGGACGCACCGCAGACGCACCACCCCCCGCCGGCCGCGTCGGACCCCCCGATCTGTCGCCCGGCCGTGCCCACGGCCACGGCCACGGTGGAGACTTCCACGTCGGCCGCCGCCGACGCGCCGGCCACCGTGAGCACGAACGGCGTCGCGGCCAGCGCGACGCTCCCGCCCGGCGCCAGCGACAACGCCGTCTGGCCCACCGCCCGCAACAAGAACGGCCGCTTTGAGGCATTGGACAGGACCCAGGCCCCGTTCTTCCACTCGAAGACCGCCGCCCGCAGCGGCGTCTCCCCATCACCCGGCGGGAGAAGCACGTTGCAGTAACGGTGTGCCCCCAAGCTGACCGGCCGCTGCGGGTCAAACGAGCGCGACCAACCGGCGATCCGCAGGGTGAGCAAGGTCGCGGTCGTGTCGGGCATCTGCCCTCCCTGTCGGCAGGCACGGGATCGTGCCGTCCTGGGCTGTCTCGACCCCGTCGTACCGTCCGGTTGAAGATCGGCGGCAGTGATTGCCCCGGCCCATGGGGGTCCGGGCGCTTTGGACAGTCAGGCGCCGGCGATGGCCCGGGAACAACGCGCCGCGAATGGCGCGGTCCGCTGTGTGGCGTTGCCAACCGGTGTCCCGGCCGTGCCGATGAACCCGGCACGTCAGAGAGGGAGGCAATAGACATGGGCGCCTTCGCACGGCCGGGTCCGCCATCGCCACTACACGTCGGCTACGGCTGCGACCTGCGCGGCAACCTGACCTCGATTGCCTATCCGGGCACGACCGGAACGGTAACCCGCACCTTCGATGATGCCGGGCGGTTGTGGAAGATCAGAGACCTGGGCCAACCACGAGAGAGGAAAAAACCCTTCGCTATGCAGCCACCGACAACACCCGAAACAACAGAGACCGCCCCGCCGAAGGCCATTTCTTCGGCAGCCACCTAGGGGAGGAGCGACAGGCTCAGCAGATGGGCGAACACCGCGACCGCTTCCCGATGATCGCCGTCGAAGTCCGGCGGCCTCCCCATGGAGCGCATGGCGGCTCGGGCGTAGGCGATGTCGGCGGGGCGGGGCTTCAGGGTGACGAACACCGGGAGGCCGTAGCGCAGGGCGAGGAACGCCGCCCAGACCCGGGCGGCGCGGCCGTTGCCGTTGGCGAAGGGATGGATCCGGGCCCATTCGCCGTGGACCTCGGCGGCGAGGGTGACGACCTCGTGGAGTTCGTCGACCGTTGCCGGCCGGCTCCCGACCGGGATGGCCGCGTCGAGCAGGCCGAGGGCGGCGTGGACTCCGCTGATGAAACCGGCCAGGGCCCCGGCGACGTCGGCCGCCCACACAGCGACCTTTTCGGGGAGCCCGTCGGGGAGCGTGGCGCCGATGCCGACCTCGTACTCGGCGAGTTCGGGGTGGGCGGGATCGCCGCGGAAGTTGCCGACGTAGCTCGCGGCGGGCACCGCACAACCGTCATAGATGCGGCGGTGCCACCCGCAGGCATCGGCGAGGGTCGGCAGCGCCCGCCGCCCCGCCGCGGCTGCGAGATCAGTGAGGAGCAGCCCGCAGTTGGCGCCGATCCTGGCCGTCTCGGCCGGGTGGTCGTCCGCCCAGTCCGGGCCTGCCACCGGCCCTCAGGTGCCGCTGCGGAAGGCCTCCACGGCGCCCAGGCGGCCGTGGTCGGCGGGTGGCGTCGCCTCCCGGGGGGGCAGCCGCCGAGCCCGGAGGGGGTCGGCTCTCGCCTCGCCGCGGCTGAACTCGGCGATGCTGCGCTCGACCAGGTCGGCGCGGGCCGTGTTGATGGCCGACCGGAGCCGTTCGAGGGACGCCTCGAGGTCATGGGCGAGCAGCGCACCCCGGGCGATGACCTCGTGCTCGGCGGCCTGCTCGAGCAGCTCGTTCTGGCTGATGCCCTCGCGCTGAGCCACCTCGCGGACGAGCGCCCGGATCTGTTCGTTTCGGAATCGGAGCGGGAAGGTCGGACCAGCGATGGCCTCATTGTGGGCCCCCCGCTTCGGTGATGTCAACTAGCGGATTTGATATCACTTGGCCACCGTGGCGGGGGAGTGGTTGGTGGCCCGCAGGCTGGTGGCGAACTGGTCGGCCAGGTCGGACAGCTCGCAGAGGAGCTTGGCCGCCTGGCCCACGCTAGAATCGCCCATCGGACCTCCCCAGGCAGGTCTTGGCAGCACCCAGGAGCCTTCCCTGTGTAGAAGCGGTGTGCCAGGGCCCGAAACCGCAGTGGAGCAGTAAAAGAGCAGGTCAGAAGAGAAATTTTCCGCCCCCTTAGCTCAGACGGCAGAGCACTTCCATGGTAAGGAAGGGGTCTACGGTTCGATTCCGTAAGGGGGCTCTCTGGCGGTGTAGCTCAGTTGGCAGAGCACGCGGCTCATAATCGCGGCGTCGGCGGTTCGAGTCCGCCCACCGCTACCAG
>JAUZEX010000136.1 GCA_030838815.1 Actinomycetota bacterium | reverse complement strand
GAGGCGGACGGGTCGGCCGGGTCCACCCACACCGCGACGTCGTCGGCGGCGTCGCCGTCGGAGGACACCGGCGTCGTCTCCGCCGCCGCGGTCGCCGCTTCCGCCGGCCCGTCAGCCGCGCCGCTCTCGGAGCCTGTGCCGGCGCCCGCGCTGGTGCTGCCGCCGATCGCCCCGGCGCTCAGGCCCCGAGCGCTCAGGCCCCCCGCGCTCAGGCCCCCCGCGCTCAGGCCCTCGGCCTTGCCCGACGGGCCGAAGGCGCCCGCCGCCAGGGCCGCCACCACGACGAACAACGCCCCGCGGCGCCCGAGCCCCCGCCGGACCCTCGCCCCGGCATCGGTCCAGGCGGCCCGGACCGACCCGGTGACGCGACCCTCCGCCGGTCCGAAACGCCCCGCCGATTGCGATCGCCCCGCTGACACCGCCGGCGCCGACGCGCCCGCCACCACCGAGGCGAGGCAGTCACGGAAGCCCTCGGGTGTCAGCTCCGATCGCACCAGAACGGTGCACTGTGAGCGGTCCAATCCCTCCGGGTCGCCCCCGGGCACCAGACCGACGAGGCGGGTGCTGCGGCATTGGCGGCGCGTCAACCTTCCGCCGAGCTCGGGCTCGCCGAGGTCGAAAACGAGGACGTCGACGCCGTCGAGCTCCGGTGGAGGCACCAGCCCGGTGCTCTCCCCGACCACGACGAAGGGCGAGTTCCGCAGCGACGCCGCCAGCCCCATCCGGAAGATCGGGTTGGGGTCGTCGAGCCAGATTCTTATGCCTTCGGGGAGGCCGGTGAAGCTCCCGAGCGTCGTGGCGTCCATGCCACTGATCGAACCATTTGCGGGAGGCCGGTCCCAGAGGTGGGCGGGCAGCTATGCGGCTGCGATCCGCCGGGCCGTTCGACCCTGCGGGGAACCGTTCGGGCGCCCCAATTCAGGGTGGCGCCAGCCGAGCGTCAGTCGAGCGCGGGCTGCGCCCGGCCGGAGCTGCTCCGGTCGGAGCTGCGCACCCGACCGCGGGCCATGGCCGTCCGCAACGGCGACGTCAGGCGCAGCTGGTACGTGTTCCGGCTCTCGGCCAGCAGGAGGAGCTGGCAGCTGCCGGCCGGGAACCAGTCGCCCGCCTCGACGTTGTCGCCGACGTCGATGCCCATGATCCGGGTCGGCTTCCGGCCCACCACGCTGCGGATGGGCGTGCCCGGCGACAGGCCTTCGTAGATCCAGGCCTTGGTGTGGCTGGCGGCCACCATCGTCCGGCGATCGGGCGAGAGCCGCACCACCGAGACGCGGTCGGCGTCGGCCAGCACGCCCATGTAGCGGGGCCGGTTGACGCTGCCGGCCGACAGCGCGTCGAAGCGGTATATGCGGCCGGGGGTCGTCTTCGTCACCAGCGCCAGGTGGTCGCCGGGGGCCATGAAGGCCGACTCGGTATTGGCCGGCCGATCGGGATAGGCGTAGCGGTACCGCACGGCGGGTGCCGTGTGGTCCTGGCCCGGATCAGGCTCGGGGACCTCGTAGATGAACGTGTCGCCGCCGCTCTGACCGCTCTCGATGATGAAGAGCCGGCCCCGCCCGTCCGGCCCGATGGAGTAGGTGAGGTCCTCCCAGTCCCGGTTGGCCGCCCCGGTCACCGTCACCTCCCGCACCCGGGGGGTACCGGCAGCGTCGAACCGGAAGGCGTAGAGGCTGGCCGGGTTGCCGGAGTCGCGGATGAACCACCCGAGGCCGGGGAAACGTTGCGAGGCCACGGCGCCGGAAGCCTCACCGGTGCCGGCGGGCAGCGGCAACCGGGCGTCGACCCGCACCGGGAGGCCGCAGTCGCCACCGCCGGGGAGCCGGGGCGGCCCGCCGCCGGGGGTACCGCCGCCGGGGCCCGGGGCGACGGGGCCGGGACCGACCGGCACCTTGGCCGGCACCGGCGCCGGCGACCAGATCCGCACGTAGTCGACATACTCCGCCGAGTCGGCGGGAACCTCGCCGCAGGTCGAGTCGGGGTCGATCACCTGCGAGTTGAGGATGGTGTAGAACGGCCCGCCGCCCTCGAGGGCCCCGGCGCCGTCGCTGGTGTGCCGCCGCTCCACGCCGTCCACGAACCAGGTCACGCCGTCGGGGGTCCACTCGACCCCGAAAGTGTGGAAGCCGTCGGAGAAGTCGGGGCCGGTGAAGCGGCCCTGGCTCTCGAGGTGACGGCCGCCCTCCTGCCAGTGGACGGTGAACCGGGCCATGCGCGACGCATCGCCGTTGACCTCGACGACGTCGATCTCCGGCGGCCAGGACTCGTCGTTCGGCTTGCCCCAGAAGGCGCTCCGGGCCCCGAAGCACGACGCGGTGCGGATACGGGCCTCCCAGTACCCGTACTGCTGGGCGAAGCGGTTCTTGGAGTTGATGCAGCCGACGCTGAACGGTTGGCCCCCCTTGGCCACCCGGTCGATGCGCTGGACGAGGACGCCGCCGCTGACCACGTTGGCCCCGGGATCACACCACCCGTAGTTGCTCCGGGTGGCCTGTCCCCAGCCGAACCCGTTGGCCCACTTCGACTTGTCGAGCGACGTGCCGTCGAACTCGTCGTGGAAGCTCAGCACCCACTGCGACGGCGAGCCGCCATCGGAAGAAGTTCCGGCCTGTTGTGGACGGACGGAAGCGGCCGGCCGGGTCGCGGGCCCGGCCGGCCGTTCCGTTCCGTTTGGGGTGCCCGATTTGCGGGCGCCGCCCCCCCTGGGGCTGGCGGGCCGGGGGGCGTTCCCCGAGGCGGCAGGGACATCTCCTCCTGCGACGAGCAGCACCAGCGCGAGGGCCAGTGCGGGCACCGTCAGACGCCGGAGTGACGTCCCCCAGCCGCGGGGCATCGTGACGGGACCTGACTACCCGAGCAGTCCGCCGCCGCCCCCACCCTGACCGTTCTCGCCCTGCTTCTCGGGCTTCGGGAGCAGGAGGAGGCAGGCGAGACCCTTGATCTCGAGCGGGATGGTCCACAGCGTGGTCGGGCAGTTGTTCTGGGGCTCGTCGGCCTTCTTGTCCGGGCCCTTGGGGTCACCGGGGCGGTCGCCACGGCTGGCGACGCCGGAGCGGGAGGCGGTGGACGCCCCCGCCGGCGCGGCACCGGCCAGCAGCGGCATGGTGGCCATGGCGGTCAGGGCGGCGATGGGGAGGGCGATTCGTCGCGTCAACATCAGCGGAATCCTTTCTCTCGTCTCAGCTTGAAAGCGCCAGGGCGAGGAGGGCCGCACTCAACTTCGAGGCGTACGACTCGCCGTGGTGAAAGGGTGGGAACACTCGCATGACAGGCTCTTCGCAGGAGCAGGCGATGACCTTGATGGCCGGGAACTCGGAGGTGATCTCCTCCGCCGTGCCGAGGGCCTCCTCGTCGTCGAGGTCGAGGACCACGACATCGGGGCGGACCTCGCTGACACAGGAGACGATCCCCCCGGCCGACTCGGCTTCCGCCACGACCTCGATGCCCTGACCGTCGAGGAGTTCCCGCAAGCCCATCCGGGCCACGGATCCGAACCGGCCGATCAGCACACGGTGCATCGAGGCCCCCTTCGAG
>JAUZEX010000134.1 GCA_030838815.1 Actinomycetota bacterium | reverse complement strand
AGGTGGCCGAGGCCAGGTGGGCCATCAGGACGGCGGGGGCCGACGAGGCGATTCCGGGCATGTTGTGGTGCTCGGCGACCCAGTGGCGCCGATAGCCGAGCCGCTCGGCCAGGCGGGCGAGCTCGATGGAGTTGCGCAGCGCGTCGCCGGCGGTGCTGCCGGAGGCGACGGGCGCGAGGTCGAGAATGGACAAGGGGAGGGAAGAAGTACTCATTGTCAACCCCAACGTCTGGTCGCCCGTCCGTGTTCCATCAGTCGGTTCTGACTACGGTCAGGGCATGTTCGAGGGGTTCGAAGAGCGGTATCTCGACGTCGCGGCCGACGTGACGATCCACTGTGTGGTCGGCGGGGGTGGGCCGCCGGTCCTGCTGCTGCACGGCTATCCGCAGAGCCTCGCCCTCTGGGGCGGGGTCGCCCCGATACTGGCCGAAGGGTTCACCGTCGTCTGTGCCGACCTGCGGGGTTACGGGGACTCGTCAAAGCCGAAGGGCGCCTCGGATTCTTCCAACTACTCCTTCCGGACGATGGCCGGCGACCAGGTCACGTTGATGCACCGGCTCGGCTTCGACCGCTTCCACCTCGTCGGCCACGACCGGGGCGGCCGGACGGGCCACCGCATGGCGCTCGACGCCCCGGCGGTGGTGGAGTCGCTGGCCGTCCTCGACATCGCCCCGACCTATTCCATGTTCATGGAGACCAACCGCCAAGTCGCCGGCGCCTACTGGCACTGGTACTTTCTCTCGCTCCCGGCCCCGTTCCCGGAGCGGATGATCGGCGCCGATCCCGACTACTTGTTCGAGACCTGCTTCGAGACATGGGGGAAGATGCCCATCGGCAGCGTGGCGCCGGACGCCCTGGCCGAGTATCGGCGTTGCTGGCGTGACCCCGCCATGATCCACGGGTCGTGCAACGACTACCGGGCGGCGCCCACCGTCGACCTCGCCCACGACGAAGCCGACGTCGACCGCCGGGTCGCCTGCCCGACGTTGGCGCTGTGGGGCTCGGAGGGCTTCATGCATCAATGCTTCGACATGGCCGCCCTGTGGGGGAAGCGCTGCTCGGACCTGCGGACCGGGACGCTGCCCGGAGCCCACTTCTTCGTCGACCAGTTCCCGACCGAGACGGCCGCCATCCTGGCCGACTTCCTCGGCGCCTGACTCGCCGCTCGACGGCGCCTGCGCCCGCGTCCTCTCGCTGCTCGGCTGAGTCCGGGCGGGGAGCGGTGTCACCCAGGAAAGGCGATGCGGACGGCCGCGCCGCCGCTGTCCTGGTTGCGGACTTCGGCGCTCCCCCCGTGCGCCTCGGCGATGGCCCGGACGATGGCCAGTCCGATCCCGGCTCCACCGTCTTGACGGGTCCGGGCCCCATCCGCCCGACGGAACCGCTCGAAGGCGTGGGGAAGGAAGTCCTCGGGGAAACCGGAGCCCTGATCTGACACTTCGACGAACACCACGCCGCCGTCGGTCCAGTCCCGGACGACGACCTCGCTTCCCGCGGGGGCGGCCCGCACCGCGTTGTGGAGGAGGTTGTCGACGGCTTGGCGGAGCCGCAGGGCGTCGACGGGAGCGGCGAGGCCCTCCTCCGCCTCGACCCTGAGCGACACGGCCGGGGAGGCCACGTCGCGAGCGGCCCCGACGGCGGCGGTCAGGACGGGTTCGAGCGGCTGGTGGTGCCGGTCGAGTGGCACGCCGCCCTCGTCGCTGCCGGCTAGGAAGAGGAGCCCTTCGGCGAGGCGGGCTAAGCGCCGGGTTTCGTCGGCGGCGTTGGTCACCGCCGTCGTGAGCTCCTCGTGGGTGCGCCCCGCCCGGGACGCCAACTCCAGCTCCATCTGGAGGATTGCCAGCGGGGTACGCAGCTCATGGCCGGCGTCGGCCACCAGCCGGCGCTCCTGGCGCAGGGCCCGTTGGAGACGACCGAGGAGCTCGTTCATGGTGGAGCCGAGGGCGGCGATCTCGTCGCCGGTGGCCGGGACGTCGATGGTGGCGGCGGGATCATGAGCAGAGATGTCGGCGACCTCCCGGCGCATCCGCTCGACCGGACGCAGCGCGGCTCCGGCAAGGAGCCACGACCCCAGCGCACCGGCCACGACCACCAGCACACCACCCACTTCGAGACCGGTCCGCACCCGGCCCAGGGCCTCCTCGGACGGTGCGAGGGAGGTGCCCACCACCACGACCCACGGGCTGCCGTCGGCCCGTCGGGCCGGCGCGGTGAGGAGGCGGACCCGTTCCCCGTCGAGGCGATGGTCGAGGAAACGCTCGCTCTGGCGGGCGGCGGCGAGCTCGGCCGATTGCAGGACCGGGTGCCCTCCGATCGCCTCGGAGGACTCCACCACCGACCCGTCGGGTCCGAGCACCTGGGCGAACGACTCCCGGGGGGCGATGAGCCGGGTGCCGTCGTCCTGGAAGTTGATCCCCTCGTCGCTCGTGTGGGTCACGGACTGGACGAGCTGGTCGGCCCGGGTGCGCAGGCCGGTGTCCACGGAGGCGACGAGGCCGGAGTGGAGCTGGCGGGTGAAGAGGATTCCGCCGGCGGCGAGGAGGGTGGCCGCCACGACCAGATAGGCGAGTGTCAGCCGCACCCGGAGGGGCACGTCAGCCGTCCTCGGCGTCCCGGAGCCGGTAGCCGGCGCCGCGCACCGTCTCCAGATCTTCCCGTCCGAAGGGACGGTCGATCTTGCGCCGCAGGTAGGCCACGTACTGATCGATCACATTCGAGGTGCCGTCGAAGGCGAAGTCCCAGACGTGCTCGAGGAGGCGGGTGCGGCTGAGGACCTCGCCGGGGTGCCGGATGAAGAACTCGAGGAGAGCGAACTCCTTGGCGGTGAGGTCCAGCTCGGTCTTGGCCCGCCAGGCCCGGCGACGGCCTGGGTCGAGGCGCAGGTCACCAACGGCCAGCACGGTCGGCCGCTCGTGGGACCCGCGGCGGAGGAGGGCCCGCAACCGAGCCACCAGCTCGGCGAAGCTGAACGGCTTGGTCAGGTAGTCGTCGCTGCCGGCGTCGAGGCCCCGGATCCGATCCTCCACCTGATCCCGGGCGGTGAGCATGAGGACGGGGGCCCAGCGATCCTGGGCCCGCAGTCGCCGGCACACCTCGAAGCCGTCGATCCCGGGCATCATCACGTCCAGGACGATGACGTCGTACTCGTTCTCCGTCGCCATCCACACCGCTTCGAGCCCATCACCGGAGACCTCGACGGCGTAGCCCTCCTCCTCGAGCCCCCGCTTCAGGAGAGAAGCCATTCGGGTCTCGTCCTCGGCGACCAGCACTCTCATACAGAGCACGATAAGACCCGGAGATGTGAGGGGGATGTGAAACGGCCCGGGCGGCGATACCGCCCGGGCCGTCCTGGAGGGGAACGCATCGGACCGGGGTCGACGGCTACACGGCGCCCTGGGGAGGGAGGTTCTGACCCTGGGAGTTTGCCTTCCCCGGGGCCTCGTCCTTCCCACCGTCAGGCGAGTCCGTCCCCTCCTTCTCCTTGGGGTCGTTGGCGTCGTTCGCCTCGTTGGCGTCGTCGGGCCCGTTCTGGTCGCCTTCCTGGACGTTGTCGTGGTCAGGACCGCCCGGCTCCGCCTGGTCGGCCGCCGGCGTGGCCGGTGTGACGGCCGCCGGTTGGACCCGCACCGTCGCCGGCTGCGGGGAGCCGTTCGAGGCACTGGCCACTCCGGCGCCGAGCCCGACGAGGGCGAGGACACCGGCGACGGCTGCCGCCAGCTTGTTCTTCTTGATTCTCTCCATGTCCGGTCTCCTTGTGTGGGGGACACGACGCATGCTGACCGGGACGCCTTGAAGCGATCGTGTGCGCTCCATGTGAGCCTTCACATCTTCGGGCGCAGGCCGAGACGCTGGACGCCCGAAATTCCCGCTACCCTCCATGCCACCACGGAGCGCGGCTGCAATGCTTGAGAGTGTGACCTTCCGCTGCCTGATCGTCGACGACAATCCGGAGTTCCTCGCGGCCGCCCGGGACCTGCTCCGGAGCGAGCAGGTCGAGGTGGTGGGAGTCGCCTCCACGATCGCCGAGGCCGTCCGGATGGTCGGCGAGCTGCAGCCCGACGTCGCCCTCGTCGACGTCTACCTCGGCCCTGAGGACGGGTTCGATCTGGCCCTCCGGCTGGCCGGCGGCCCGGAGGAGGAGTTCCGCCCCGCCGTCATCCTCATCTCCACCTACGCCGAGAAGGACCTCGCCGAAGTCATCGCCGAAAGCCCGGCGGCCGGATTTCTGAACAAGTCGGAGCTGTCGGCGGCCGCCATCCACACCGTGCTCCGCCGAGATCAGCCCCTGTAGCCGACCTTCGACCAATCGACGCCCTCGCCGGCGTACCAGTTGATCCCGGTCACATCCCTACGGGTGCTCACCTGGAAACCGGGCTGCGCGATCCAGAGCCACGGGGCGTCCTTCACGATGACCTCGACACAGCGGTGGTGCTTCTCGACCCGCTGGTCCCAGGCGAGTTGCGGGCGCCCGGCGTCGGCCAGGCAGGCGTCGGCTTCGGCGCTCTTGTAGCCACCCCAGTTGTTGGAGCTCTTGGACTGGTAAAAGGTCGACAGTGCGTAGGCAGGGTCAGGCGAATCGCCCCCGAAAGTGTGGAAGAACATCGGCCGGTCGCCCGTGAAGAGCGCTTCGGTGTACGTCGACGGCGGGAGCGCCTCGAGTTCGAGCGTCACTCCGACGTCCCGGTAGGCGCTCCGGAGCTGAGCGCTCACCGGCTCACCGAGCGGCTCCGCCGTGCTGTAGGCCAACGTCGTCGTGAACCCGTTCCCGTAGCCGGCCTCCCGCAGCAGCTGGCGCGCCCGTTCGGGGTCGTAGGTGTACGGCCGCAGGGAGGGGTCGAAGCCGGCGGCGTGGTCCGACAGCGGGCCGTGAGCCGGCCCGGCGAACCCCAGGTAGACCTGATCGACGATCTGCTGATATGGAGTGGCGTAGGACAGGGCCTGTCGCACCCGGACGTCCTGCAGCGGCGGGTACTTCGGGTTCATCGGGGCCGACGCGATGACGTAGCCCTGAAACCTCCAGAGGCGTACGTGATCGCTCTTCTCCACCCGTTGCATGTCGGCGGGCGACAGGTACTGAGCCACCTGGGCCTTTCCGCTCAGCATCATGGCGAGCCGGTTGGACGACTCCGGCACCTCGGCGAACGTGATCTGGTCGAGCTTGGGTGGGAAGGGATGGTCCTTGTGGGCCTCCCAGACGACATGGCGCCCCGGGCTGAGGTCAGCGAGCCTGAACGGGCCGAAGCCCGCCTCGTGATTCTTCAGCCAAGCCTTCGCCCACGGATCGCCGGGGGTTGCGTGGCTCGTCGCCAGCTTGGAATCGACCATCGCACGCCAGAACGTGCTCAGCAGGAGAAGCAGGTCCGGCCCGGGCTCGGCCAGCTCGATGCGGACCGTGTACTTGTCGAGGACCTTCACATCTTCGGGCCGTTCGATGGTGGAGATGGTGTTGTAGAAGCTCGTAATGCCACCCAGCGCGAAGCTCCGGTCGAACGTCCACTTCACGTCGGCGGCGGTGAACTCATTC
>JAUZEX010000103.1 GCA_030838815.1 Actinomycetota bacterium | reverse complement strand
TTGCCTCGGCGGGTCGTTCATGGACTACCTGCTGCCGACGTCGCTCGAGTGCCCGAGCTGGGAGCTCGAGGCGATGGTCACGCCGTCGCCCCACCATCCGCTGGGTTGCAAGGGCGTCGGCGAGTCGGCCACGGTCGGCTCCCCGGCGGCGGTGGTGAACGCCGTGATGGACGCGCTGGCCCCGCTCGGGGTGCGCCACGCCGACATGCCGCTCACCCCGGCGCAGGTGTGGCTGGCCATCCAGGGCCGCCCGGCCCGGACGGACCTGGCCTTCACGTGAGCCCGTCCCGATGACCAGGCCCGACGTGCAGGAACGGGCCAGGACGCTGCGGCGTGACCGGGTCCCGTTCGTTCACGCCCGGGTCGTGCGGGCCGAGCGGCCCACGTCGGCCAAGCCCGGCGACGAGGCACTGATCCTCCCGGACGGGACCGTCGAGGGCTTCGTCGGCGGGACGTGCGTCGAGTCGACGGTCCGGGCCCAGAGCCTGGCGCTGCTCGACTCCGGCGAGACGCTGCTGCTGCGGGTCAGCCCGGTGGACGAGCCCGGGCGGGCCGACCCGCCCGGCACCGTCACTGCCTACAACCCCTGCCTGTCGGGCGGGACGCTGGAGATCTTCCTGGAGCCGGTGGTGCCCGCTCCCAGGGTGGCGGTGCACGGCGACACACCGATCGCCCGGGCACTGCTGGCCCTGGGCGGGCCGCTCGGCTACGACGCCGTGCCCTTCGAGACCACGACCCTCGAAGGGACGGCGGCGGTGGTGATCGCCTCCCACGGCCGGGGCGAGGAGGAGGTGCTGGCCCGTGCCCTGGTCGCCCGCGTGCCCTACGTCGGCCTGGTGGCCAGCCGGACGCGAGGGGTTGGGGTCCTGGCGGCCGTGACCGGAGGCGTGCCGGCCGTTCTGGTTTCGGCGACCGAGGGGCCGTCCGGGTCGGTGGCGTCCGCGGGGCGGGTCCGGGTGCACTGCCCGGCTGGCCTGGACATCGGGGCTCGCACACCGGAGGAGGTGGCCCTGTCGATCCTGGCTGAGATCGTGGCCTGCCGGCCCCGGCCGTCGGCCCGGCCCCTCACTCCGTTGGTTGGCCCGGTCGCCGCCGGGGACGACCGGCAGGCGGGGACAGCCACCGATCCGGTCTGCGGCATGACGGTGGCCACGGTGGAGACGTCGTTGCATCTCGACCACGACGGCGAGCGGCGCTGGTTCTGCGGCAGCGGTTGCCTGCGGGCCTTCGCCGCCGATCCGGCCGGCTATCCCGTTCCGGTCGGCTGTGGCTGACGTCGACCGACTCGCGCCCGACGTCTCCGGGCTGCAACGCCGTCTCGACGACGCCGGGTACCTGGCCGACGACGGCCTCGCCACCGCCCTGTTCTGCGCCGTGCGGCTGCCGCAGGCGCTGCTGCTGGAGGGCGAGCCGGGCGTAGGGAAAACCGAGGCGGCCAAAGCGCTGGCCGCCGCCCTCGGCACCGACCTCGTCCGGCTGCAGTGCTACGAGGGGATCGACGCCGCCGAGGCTCTCTACGAGTGGAACTATCCCCGCCAGCTGCTGGCGATCCGGATGGCCGAGGCCCAGGGCTCGGACCTCGTCGAGGACGAGCTGTTCGACCGGCGCTACCTCGTGGAGCGACCGTTGCTGGCCGCCCTCGAGCATTCCGGGCCGCTCCCGGCCGTGCTGCTCATCGACGAGGTCGACCGCTCCGACGACGAGTTCGAGGCGTTCCTGTTCGAGCTCCTGGCCGAGAACTCGGTCACGATCCCCGAGCTGGGCACGATCCGGGCCGCCCATCCCCCGGTGGTGATCCTCACCTCCAACCGGACCCGCGACCTCCACGACGCCCTCAAGCGGCGCTGCCTCTACCACTGGATCGACTACCCGTCGCTGGAGCGGGCGGTGGCCATCGTCCGGCGCCGGGTGCCGGAGGCGGCGGCTCCCCTGGCCGAGCAGGTGGCGGCGGCCGTGGCCCGGCTCCGGACACTCGACCTCCAGAAACCCCCCGGCGTCGCCGAGGCGATCAACTGGGTGGCCACCGCCCGGTTGCTCGGCTTCGACCGGCTCGACGAAGGCGGCACCGACCAGACCCTCGGCACCGTGCTCAAGTACCGCGAGGACCTCGCCGTCGCCCGCGACCGGGGGCTGGCCTGGGTGGCCGGCGCCTGACCATGTCGGTGGACGGGCGGCGGCCAACCGGCGTTCGTTTTCCGCTGTATCTCGGTAGAGGAACGCCGGTTCGGGCTGGTCCGCCGCTCGCGCCAACCGGCGTTCGTTTTCCGCTGTATCCCGGTGCACGCACGCCGGTTCGGGCTGGTCCGCGGCTCGCGCCAACCGGCGTTCGTTTTCCGCTGTATCCCGGTGCACGCACGCCGGTTCGGGCCGCGGCGAGGTGCAGCCGGTGACGGAGGGGGCTGGGCTGGACGCGAGGGTTGACCTGGCCGAGGTGGTGGCCGCCTTCGGGCAGCTGCTCCACGCCGCCGGGGTGCCGGTCACCCCGGAGCGGAGCGGGCGGTTCGCCCGGGCGGTGACCCTC
>JAUZEX010000037.1 GCA_030838815.1 Actinomycetota bacterium | reverse complement strand
GAGATCGCCAGCCTGGCCCGGCACCTACCCCCGGAGCCCCTGCCGTGGTGGGTCTACGCTGACGTCGACACCGACCTCGACTACGCCGACTGGCGCGACTCGATCTTCTGCCTGGCCTCGCTCCAGGACACCTCAGGCTCACTCCGGCACATCTGAGGCCGGGTCGCCTCCCGGGCGGCCCCGTCATGCACCGGTCGTGATCCACCGGTCAGCCGGCGCCGGCGTCCCCGTGCTCTTCGGTGTCGGGGGCCGGCGGGTGCGGCATGGAAACCGCACCGGGGGGCGGCGGATCGGGGTCGGGACCGGTCGACGGCGGCCGTTGCGGAAGCGATACGGCCCCTGCCGGAGGAGCATCGGCGTCGGCCGGGGTGGACCCGCCCGCCCAGGCGGGGGCCGGACCACCTTGACGCGAGGCCGGAGCGGAGGACGCCGGCGCCCCCGAACCGGAAGGCGACGTCGGGCGGGCTTCCGGAGGAGCGAACAGGGACGAGCCGAGGCTGCCCTGCGCCGGACGCTTCGCCGGCGCCGGACTCTTGGTCGCGCCGGGGGCCTTCGGGAACAGCGACGCCCCGGTGGTCGGCCGGGGCGGGGTCGGCGGCGGCGACGGCGTGGCCATCGGCGCCTTTCCCAGCCCGCCGGGGCTTGCCGTGGGGGCCGTTGGGGCCTGCCCGGCTTTCGCCGTCGAGCCGGGGGCGGCCCTTCCTGCCGGGGGCGCGGGCCTGGCCAACGAGCCGGGCGCGGCCCTTCCTGCCGGGGGCGCGGGACGGGCCGTCGAGCCGGACGCGGCCCTTCCTGCCGAGGGCGCGGGCCTGGCCGCCGAGCCGGGCGCGGCCCTTCCTGCCGGGGGCGCGGGACGGGCTGTCGAGCCGGGCGCGGCCTTGGCCGGCGGGCCGGGGACGGGTTTCGCCGGCGAGGCCGGGGCGGCCTTGGCCGGAGCCGCCTTAGCCGGAGCGGCCTTCACGGTGCCGGGGCCCGTGCCGGTGGCCTTGGCCGGAGCGGCCTTCCCCGCCGCCGAGGCTCTGCCGGCCGCCTTGGGCGGCGCCGCCGCCTTGGCCGGACCGGCCGTCCTGGCCGCGCCCTTGGCCGGAGCCGCCTTGGCCTGCCCCTTGGCCGCGGTCTTGGCCGGTGGACGGGCCGGGGCCTTCGCCGGGGCCTTGGTCGAACCCGGTCGGCCGAGGGCCGCCAGCACCAGGCTGCGGCTCGTCTCGAGGGCGGCGAGGACGTCTTCGGCGTCGGCGAACTCTCGCCGCAGCACCAGGCTGAAGCGCTTCAGCACCTCGAGATCGACGAGACGGACATCGGCCACGGGCGCTCCCGGTGCAGAAGGTACGGAAGACAACGGTCGGTAGTATACGGGCCACCGTTCGCGCCTTCTGGGAGGCTCTCCTGCTCGTCCGGCTCCAACCCGTGGCCTGGGCGTCACTGGTCATCACGGGAGGGCCGGCTGCCGCCGCCGCCCTCGACTCCTGGTCGACCGCTCCGCGGGCCGTGGCCAGCATCATCCTGTGGGCGGCGTGGGGCGCTGTCCTCCTCGCCTCCATGGCCCCCCGGCCCCTCGGGCTGACGGCGCTGCGGGTGGCCGGCGCCCTGGCGGTGGCGCTGGCCCTGGCGGCCGCACCCGCGGCCGGGCCGGTCAAGGGGCTGCTGGCCGTGGCCGGCACCGCCGTGGCCGCCGTCGTCGCCTTCACCCCGGCCGTCGGCTACCGGTTCGTCAACGGCGCCGCCTACGGGGATGAGCGGCGCTACCCGCTCCGGGTGCCACCGGCGCTGCTGCTCGGGCCCGTCCCGCTGGCCGTGGCCCTGATGGGGGCCGGTGTCCTGGCCGGGCCCCTCCTGCTGGCGGACCAGCGGTACGTGGCCGGGGCCCTGGCCGTCATCGTGGCCGTGCCGCTGGTGCGGTCGGCCGGCCGCTCCGTCTACGCCCTGTCGCAGCGGTGGGCGGTGCTGGTTCCGGCGGGCATCGTGTTGAAGGACCCGCTGACCCTGGTCGACCCGGTGCTCTTCCCCCGGGACCGGATCGCCTCGCTGCGGCCGCTCCCGTTCCCCACCGCCCCCGCCGACGACGTCCTCGACCTGCGGCTCGGCGCCGCGGCGGGATCACTGGTCCTCGAGCTCACGGAGGAGGCGCAGCTGTTCCGGTCCCGGGGCCGCCTGCGGGGCGGCGAATCGGTGAAGGCCCGGCGGATCGCCTTCTCCCCCCGCCAGCCCGACGTGCTCCTGAGCGAGGCCGCCACCCGGAAGAAGCCCCGGGGGTCGGTGCTCTAGCGGCCGGAGCGGTCGGCGGGTGCGTCAGGCGCGGCCAGGCCGCCGCCGACGAGGACGTCGCCCCGGTAGAGCGCCACGACCTGGCCCGGGGCGACCCGGGGCTCCGGACGGGCGAAACGCACGACGTCGCCGTCGAGCCGGCCCTCGAACGGCGTGCCGTGGGCCCGCACCTGGACCAGCAGGGGCTCGGTGGCGGCCGGGCGGACCCCGGCCACGAACGTCAGCCCGCTGACCGGCACCTCGGGGCGCAGCAGGGTCCCGAACGGCCCCACGGTGACCGCGCCGGTCGCGGCGTCGACGTCGACGACGTAGCGGCGCTCGCCGGCGGCGACGCCGAGGCCCCGCCGCTGCCCGATCGTGAAGCGGGCCGCGCCGTCATGCTGGCCAACCACCCGGCCGGCGGTGTCGACGAGGGCGCCGGACCGCATCACACCCCGTTCGGCCAGGAACCGTTCCCGTCCACCCCGGGTGATGAAGCAGACCTCCATGCTCTCCGGCTTGTCGGCGGTGCGGAGCCCGAGGGCGGCGGCCTCCGCCCGCACCTCGGCCTTGGTCATCTCCCCCACCGGGAGCAGCAGCCGGGCGAGGTCGGCCTCGGCCAGCATGTAGAGGACGTAGGACTGGTCCTTCGCCCGGTCGCGACCCCGGGCCAGCTCGTAGCGGCGGCGCCCGTCCGACGAGATCGAGTCGACCACCCGGGCGTGATGGCCGGTGGCGACGGCGTCGAACCCGGTCGCCTCGGCCCGTTCCAGGAGCCGCCCGAACTTGATCGACCGGTTGCACTCCACGCAGGGGTTGGGGGTGAGGCCGGCGGCGTGGGCGTCGACGTACGGGCCGACCACGGCGGCGGTGAAGTCGTCGGCGAAGTTGAACGTGTAGTGAGGAATGCCGAGTTGGGCCGCGACCCGGCGGGCGTCTTCGACGTCGGCCACGCTGCAGCAGCCGGAGTCGGAGTCGCCGCCCCACAGCTTGAGGGTGACGCCGGTCACGTCGTGGCCGGAGGCCAACAGGCGGGCGGCGGCCACCGAGGAGTCGACGCCGCCGCTCATGGCGACCAGGACCCGCATTCGGCTCAGCCCCCCTGCGGTATCCGGGCAGCCACCCGGCGGGTCAGGCGCTCGACTCCGGCGATGATGACGGCCACGGCCTCGTCGACCTCGGCCCCGGTGGTGGGCCAGCCGACCGTCAGCCGCACCGAGGAGCGGGCCAGGTCGAGCGGGAGACCCATGGCGGAGAGCACGTGCGAGGGTTCCAGCGCCCCCGAGGCGCACGACGAACCGGCCGAGGCGCAGACGCCGTCGCGGTCGAGAAGCAGGAGGAGCGCCTCCGCCTCCACTCCCGGGAAGGCGAGGTGGCAGTTGTTGACCAGCTTCCCGGGGGGGTCGCCGTTGAGGCGGACGGCGCCGTCGGGGAGACCGGCCACGATCCCGCCCGCCAGCCGGTCCCGCAGGGCGGCCACCCGGGGGGCCTCCTCGGCCCGCCGGGCGACGGTGGCGGTGAGGGCGGCGGCCATGCCGACGATTCCGGCCACGTTGTGGGTGCCGGAGCGCAGGTCGCGCTCCTGGCCGCCGCCGTCGATGACCGGCACGAGACGGGCACCCGTCCGCACGACGAGGGCCCCGACGCCCTTGGGACCGCCGAACTTGTGGGCCGAGACGGCGACGAGGGCGGCGTCGGCCGCCTCGGTGGCGACGTCGAGCCACGCCGCGGCCTGCACGGCGTCGGTGTGGAGGACGGCCCGCGGCGCCCGTTCGGCCACCACGGCGGCCACGGCGGCCAGCGGCTGGACGGTGCCGACCTCGTTGTTGGCCAGCATCACGGACACGATCGTCGTCCGGTCGTCGAGGGCGGCGGCGAGGGCCTCGAGGTCGACGACGCCGTCATGGTCGACGCCGACCCTGGCCACCCGGAAGCCGTCCCGTCCCAGCCGGTCGCAGCTGTGGAGAACGGCGTGGTGCTCGACGGCGGTGGTCACGACGCCGTCGCCGAGGCCCCGGTCGCGGGCGGAGCGGGCGGCCCCCTTCAGGGCCAGGTTGTCGGCCTCGGTGCCACCGCCGGTGAAGACGATCTCGGACGGCTTGGCCCCGAGCGCCGCCGCCACCTCCTCCCGGGCCTCCTCGACCGCCGTCTTCGCCACCCGGGCGGCGGCGTGCTGGCCCGACGGGTTCCCGAAGGACCCCTGGAGGAAGGGCAGCATCGCCTCCAGCGCCTCCGGACGGAGCGGCGTGGTGGCGGCGTGATCGAGATAGGGCACGCCCCGATTCTACCGGCGAGCTTCCGGCCCCCTCCCCGACCCAAACTGGCGTTCCATTTCCGCTGTATCTCGGCAAATGAACGCCAGTTGCGCCGGGGCCGGCGGCGGCCCGGTTCTGGCGTTCGTTTTCCGCAGTATTCCGGTAGACGAACGCCGGTTCGGGGCGTCGGAGCGCGTTAGCGCTGGTCGACGACGGCGCCGTCGCGGCGGCGGCGCTCGGCGATCTGCTCCGGACGCTGCACGACGTACTGCGTCGCCGACAGGGTGAGGTCGAGCTCCCGGAACAGCGGCCCGAGCCGGTCGACCCCCGCCGGCGCCACGAAGACGATGAGCTCGTCGACGCCGTCGACCCGGCGGTACTCGGCCTGCCAGGCGGCGACGCCGGGATGCTCGTCGAGGACGTTGAGGGCGTCGACGTCGAGGGGGACGAGCACCTGGACCTCGTCGTCGTCTTCCTCTTCGTCCTCGGCGCCGGTCGGAGCCCGCCCGAAGACGGAGTCGGTCGGGGCCGGGGCCTTTGGCGCCGACGCAACCACGGCCGGCGCCGAGTCGGCCCACGGCGGGGCGGGACGGCGGGCGCTGGAGGCCGACGACACCGACAGGCGCGGGCCCATCCGCCCGCAGTTCTCGCACGTGACGTCCTCGAGGGTGCCGGAGACGCCCGTCCGCAGCCGGGCGAAGACCGTGCCGTGCCAGGACAGCGAGCTCCAGGCGATCTCACCGTCGGGGAGGGTCTCGAGCCATTCCAGGTCGGGATAGGTGTGGAAGACCTTTCCGCCCCGGCACTCGCCCCAGAGGGCCCGCACTCCGGCCGGGGCCCAGGCCAACACGACCTCCATGCCGTGTTCCCCGACCTGCTGGGCGGCGGTGCGGAGGGCGTTGCGGTGGTTGTCGTCGAGGAGGGAGCCGAGGACGAGGAGTGTGCGCAGTCCCTCGATCCGGTGGTTGCCGGCCCGGAGGGCCTCGAGCGCCGCTTCGAGGGCGTCGGGCGGGCCGGCCAGCGCGGTGGGGGCGGCGGCCGCGATCCGGTCGGCGGACACCCCGGGGCCGAAGTGGACCGCGGACAGGCCGGCGCTGCGCGCCCCGTCGACCAGCTGCCAGAACTCCAGGGACGGCCCGGGCGGCGTGACGTCGACGATGGCGTCGTCGCGGTTGAGCCCGGCCAGGTGCAGGACGCGACGTCCCGCTTCGGACAGACGCTCCACGTCCTCCATGGAGTATCCGATGGGAACGTCGCCGTCGAAGTGCCAGTGCACGGGTTTGTAGGCGGGGTCGATGAGGTCCCGGTTGACCTGCGACACCTTTCCCCGCAGCTTGGCCCGGGTGATGGCGCTGATCAGGCGACGCTCACCGAACCGGATGATGGCCCGCTCGGTCGGGCGGAGCACGAAGGCGACCGGCTCGGCCGTGACGTCGCTCCACCGGGTCGGTTCGAGCTTGGCCATGTCGTCGAAGCCGCTGATGGTGCGGGGGCTGATCCCGGCGGCGTCGAACCGGCGGCGGTAGAAGGGGGAGTACGGGTAGAGGTGGTGGGCGACGTACTCCCGCAGCTGCTCTTCCTGCTCCCGCTGACGGTTCTTCGGCTTCTCCTGATCCCACTGCACGTCGGCAACGTTAGCGGGCACCGCCCCCACGGCGGCGGTCAGCCGCAGTCATAACTGTCACACCGGCTGGGGATACTCCTGTCATGACGACACAGCTGCGACTGATCGACGGGGGCGACCGCCGGCCGTGGCGCCTCGATTCCCGCACCAGGGCCATCGGCCGCCGCGGGGTGGCCCTCGCCCGCCAGGAGCTGGAGCGGGCCCGCCCGTCCATCCCCGACCGCCCCCTCGAACAACGCCGCGCCGGCTGACCACAGCATTACTGTTCCGCCCGGCACAGGCAGAGGGAGGCGCACCGATGGCCGGGTGGGGAGACGATCCGGAGCTCGAGGAGCTCCGGCACCTGATCTACGAAGACGGGTGGGAGCCGGTCCGGGCGACGATCGGCACCGGTCCACAGGCGGCCGACACGGTCGTCGTTCGCAAGGGCGACGAGACCAAGTCGATCACCTCCGACCACATCGCCTTCCACCGCTTCGTCGAAGGCCTGCGGGAAGACAACCCGAACCTCCCTTTGTGAGGGGCCGGGTCAGCGGGACGGGCGGTAGTCGCCGAACTCCTCTCGCAGAACGTCGCTCACCTCGCCCAGCGTGGCCAGGCGCTTGAGGGATTCCCGCATCGGCACCAGGAGGTTCTGGGTGCCCCGGGCGGCGGCCCGGACGTCTTCCAGGGCCGCCTTGACGCCGGCGTCGTCGCGCCGGGCCCGCAGCTCGGTCAGCCGCTGCGCCTGGTTGCGCTCCAGCGCCGGGTCGATGGGGAAGATATCGGTCGGGACCGTCATGTCCTCGGCGAAGCGGTTCACGCTGATGATCACCTTGCGGCCCTCGTCGACGGCCTTCGTCCACTCGTAGGAGGCACGCTCGATCTCGTCCTGGAGGAACCCCGCCTCGATGGCCGGCACCGAGCCGCCGAGCTCGTCGATCTTCTCGATGTAGCGCCATGCGGCCGCTTCGACCTCGTCGGTCAGCGACTCGACGAAGTAGGAGCCGCCGAGCGGGTCGGCCGTCCCCGTGACGCCCGATTCGAAGCCGATGATCTGCTGTGTCCGCAAGGCGATCTTGGCCGCCCGCTCGGTCGGCAGGCCCAGCGCCTCGTCGAAGCTGTTGGTGTGCAACGACTGGGTGCCGCCGAACACCGCCGCCAGGGCCTGGAGGGTGACCCGGGCCACGTTGTTCTCCGGCTGCTGGGCGGTGAGCGTGGAGCCGCCCGTCTGGGTGTGGAAGCGCAGCAGCTTGGAGCGCTCGTCCTGCGCCCCGAAACGCTCGCTCATGATCTTGAACCACATGCGCCGGGCGGCCCGGAACTTGGCCACCTCTTCGAAGAAGTCGTTGTGGGCGTTGAAGAAGAACGAGAGCCGGGGGCCGAACTCGTCGACGGCGAGGCCGGCGTCGATGGCTGCCTGGACGTAGGCGATGGCGTTGGAGAGCGTGAAGGCGATCTCCTGGACGGCCGTCGAGCCCGCCTCCCGGATGTGGTATCCGGAGATGGAGATCGTGTTCCAGCGAGGGATGTTCTCCCGGCAGTAGGCGAAGATGTCGGTGATGATCCGCATCGACTGCCGGGGCGGGTAGATGTACGTCCCCCGGGCGATGTACTCCTTCAGCAGGTCGTTCTGGATCGTCCCGTTGATCGCCGTCGCCGGCACGCCCTGCTTCTCGGCCACCAGTTCGTAGAGCAACAGGAGGATGGCCGCCGTCGAGTTGATGGTCATCGACGTGCTCACCTCAGCCAGGGGCAGCCCGGCCAGGAGCCGCTCCATGTCTTCCAGCGAGTCGATGGCCACGCCGACCTTGCCGACCTCGCCCTCGGCCCGGGGGTGGTCGGAGTCGTAGCCCATCTGGGTCGGCAGGTCGAAGGCGCA
>JAUZEX010000031.1 GCA_030838815.1 Actinomycetota bacterium | reverse complement strand
TCGTGAAGATCGGCTGGGGCATCGGCTATGTCGACCCGACCCTCAAGGAGCGCGTCGCTCTCTGCCAGAGCGCCGGGATCGTCGTGTCGCTGGGGGGCACGCTGCTCGAGGTGGCGGTGGCCCAGGGTCGGCTGGCCGAGCTGCGCCGCTGGGCCGAGCAGCTGGGGCTTGACGCCCTGGAGGTCTCGAACGGATTGCAGCGGCTGGCCCGGGAGGAGAAGAGCGCCCTCGTGCGTCAACTGGCCGGCGACTTCACCGTGCTGGCCGAGGTGGGCGCCAAGGCGGAGGGCGTGCCGGTGGTGGCGGCGCAGTGGCTGGCGGAGATGGAGGACGACCTGGCCGCCGGAGCCCGCTGGGTCATCGCCGAGGGTCGCGAGAGCGGCACCGTCGGGCTGTACCACGCCAACGGCGCCGTGCGGGAGGATCTGGTGGACGTCCTGGCCTCCCGGCTGGGCCTGGCCCAGGTCATCTTCGAGGCGCCCCGGAAGTCCCAGCAGTCCTGGTTCGTCAACCATCTCGGCCTCCACGTGAACCTGGGCAACATCGCCGCCGAGGAGGTCCTCCCGCTGGAGACGCTGCGGCTCGGCCTGCGGGCCGACACCGTCGCGGCGGGGGCCTGACGATGATCCCCGACCTCGCCCCCAACACGATGGCCCGCCCCTATCGCGGGTTGTCGGTGCAGGAGGTCGACGTCCCCCTCACCGAAGCGGCGCTGGTGGGCTTCCTGCTGGGGCGGGAGGTGTATCGCCGCAGCGACTTCCTGGCCCTCCGTCACGGCGGGGCCACAGCGCTGGTGGCGGTGCGGCGGGAGCCGTTTGATCCCGACGTCGGCGAGCCGCTCTACTCACCGGTGGCCGAGGTCCGCGTGCTGGCCGGCCCGGACGAGGTGGCCTGGATCGAATCTCCGGCGACCGACGTCGGCAATGCCAGCGCCCTGGCGCGGGTGGCGGTCGCCCACGCCCGTCCGGGGCTGCGGGCCTACCTGGTGCAGGGGCGCTACCAGCACGTGAACTTCATCTGGGAGCCGCGTCCGGTCCGGATCCGGGTCACCGAGGTCGTGCCCCCGGAGCCGCCCAAGCTCTTCGCCATGGCCGAGCAGGTGGTGGCCTACGACGAGGACCTGCCCCCCATCGACCTGGTCCTCGACGCCGTCGACATCGGCGACCTGGCCGCCGCCCACCCCGCCGAGCGCTACCTCGTCCCCTGCCGGGGCTCGGGCGTCGACGTGGGGGCGGGGGTCGACTATCTCGATACCCGGCCCGCCACCCGGCGTGACTGGCTGCTCATCGGCTGCGAGCGTTCCCTGCAGTTCCACCGCCACTTCTACGGCGACGAGCCCGAACGCGTCGACATCTGCCCCCGCCGGCGGACGGCCGAGGACAGCGGCGCGCCCACCCTCACGCTCACCAAGTGCTGCCTCCTGGAGCGGGGCATCGAGGTGGACGGAACCACGGCGGTCGTCCCCTGGGGCTCGAACCTGGACGAGATCCGCCAGACCCTTCGTCTCCTCACCGGCGTGGATACGGTCCCCGTCGAGGGCTAGACACGGGCGGCGCGGTCGTCGCTCAGAACTGCGCGATCGCGTGATGTCGCGCCACGCCGCCCAGTCCAAGGTAGGCGGCGGGCCGGGGGGGCGCGGCGAGTCCGGATGGATGTGGCCCGGCGTGGTCGGCCGGTGCCGCCAGATCCGGAAACCGGCCACTTTTGGCCCTGTGAGGGCCAGGTTCGGGCGGCGTTCGGCGCCTAGGTTGTTGTTGACTTCTCAGGGGGGGATTGACCATGACGACAGAGGCGCGTCGCGTTGAACTCGGGATCCCGGGGCTCCAGCTCGCCCCCGGCGACCATGTGTGTGCCTTTTACCGCGGTCTCTCGGAGCGGGACGAGATTCTCATCCCGTACCTGCGCGAGGGCCTCCAAGCCGGCGACAAGTGCATTTGCGTGGTGGACGCCACGGAACCCGACGCGGTCCTCGCCACGCTCACCGCCGACAACGACCTTCGCACGCCCCTGGCGTCCCATCAGATCGAGGTGCTCTCGTCCCGCCAGACCTACATGCGGGGCGGGGCGTTCTGTAAGCGGGCCATGATCGACTTCTGGGACCAATCGGTGGGAGCGGCGCTGCGCGATCCCCGGTTCACGTTCGCCCGGGCCGTCGGCGAGATGACCTGGGCGCTGCGGGACATCCCCGGGGCCGCCGAGCTGGTGAGCTACGAGTCGGAGCTGAACCGCTTCCTGCCCCAGTACCCGCAGGTGATCCTCTGCCTCTACGACCTGGAGCGCTTCAGCGGCGAGATGGTCGTCGACATCATGAAGACGCATCCGAAGGTGCTCGTCGGGGGCGCCGTGGTCGAGAATCCGTACTACCTTGATCCCGACGCCTTCCTCGCCACCATGAGGTGATGACATGGCCGTCACGGCCCCCGCCGCCGGTGACCCGGCGCTGCGGGATCAGATGTCGAGCCTTCGGGCTCTGCTCTTCCTGTCCATGCTCATGGCCGAGAGCGAAGAGGGCCAGATCCTCCACCTGGCCAGCACCGCCGTCCCGTCGCTGGCCCCCTGCCAGGTGGCGGGTCTGTACGTGGACGGGAGTTGGTC